>JAJXSS010000146.1 GCA_021784455.1 Planctomycetota bacterium | reverse complement strand
GTTTCCGGCACGTACTGGACGAAGGTGCCCAGCCGGCCGGTCCGGCCGGAATCATCCAGCAGCAGGACCCATCGCCCCGGCCCCGGACCGGCTACGGGCTGATACATGAGCAGCCGCCCGGGAAAGTGGGCGATGACCGGCCCGTGGACCTGATAGACAAAGGGCAGCCTCGAAGCCGGGTCGGTAACCAGGGAAGGGTCGCCGCCGGGGATGGAGGCCCCCAATTCCACCAGGCTGGATGGCAGGCGCCGATGGCGGGCAAAGAAAAAAAGCACATCTCCCGCCAGATCCTGCAAGCGCAGGGCGGTAGGGTCGGTATTGGGATCCGGCATGGTTGGCGCCACCGGAGCGGCCGGCCGGGCGCAGCCGCCCAGCAGAAGGGCGGCGGCGAGGGCGGCGATCCCTGTGATTATGGCCCAGCGGTTCATGCCTGTAAGTTACCGCGCCGCGGGCTGCGAGGTGGCGGGCCGGGTGGCCGGCGTGGTAGCGGCGCCAAGCTGCATGCCGCGCATGTGCTCCTGGAACACGCCGGGGGCCACGGCATTGGGCGTCAAATTCGCGCCAGAGCGTTCCTCATTCGACATCTTCTGCAGGCGCTCGGGCTCCATGGCCACGTGCGGCGTCAGGAAGATCAGCAGTTCCGTCTTGGTGATAATGTCCTGATTGCGCTGGAACAGCCAGCCCAGGACGGGAATGTCGCCGATGATCGGTACCTTGTTGACCGTCTGGTTCTTCTGGTCCTGCATCAGGCCGCCGAGCACGATGGTCTGGCCGTCGCGGATGGCGACGTGCGTCGAGGCGGAGCGGTTGCTGAAGACGGTGGCGTTGACGGTGGAGGAAATCGGCACCGTGGTGCTGTTGTCGATGGCGCTGATGATGGGGTTCACGTCCATGATGACCACCCCGTCGGGGTTGATGTGCGGCGTCACGTTCAGGGTAATCCCGATCTGCTGGTAGCTGATCGAGTTCACAGGGTTGTTGTTGTTGTCAAAGCGTGTGTCTGTAATGAAGGGGGCGTACTGGCCCACGTTGATGGACGCCATCTGGTTGTCGCCGACCAGGATGTACGGCCGCGACAGCACATCGACCTTGCCCACCTTCTGCAGGGCCGTAATCGTCGCCGTGACGTTCGGTTCCACCAGCTTGTAGACCAGGCCCCCGGGCACGGTGCCGGCGGCCGCCGCGGCCGCCGGGTTGCCCATGGTCGTGTACACGGTCGAACTGCCGCTCTGCGGGAGGTTGATCGCCGACCATTCCACACCCAGGTCCGTATTGTTGTCGTGCGTGACCTCCACCAGAAGGGCCTTGAGCAGCACCTGGGGCAGGGCCCGGTCCATCTCGGCCAGAATAGCCTTGACACGGTCGAAATTAACAGTGGCCGTCATGATCAGCACCGAGTTGGTGTCCGCATCGGCCACCGCGTACACCTGACCGGCCAGGTCGGCCGCCGTCTGCGTGCTCGTCGCCGACAGGCGCGGCAGGAAGGGCGTGGCAGCGCTGCGGGGGGTGCCCGGGCTGGCGGCCGTCCCCCGGCCCCCGCCCAGGCCACCCGCCGTCCCGCCCAGGCCCCGGCTTGAGCCCCCCAAAGTACCCGTGCTCAGTGTGCCGCCGAAACTGCTGTTGGTCGTGCCCCGCGTATTGCCGGTGGTGCCCGTGCGCGGCGTCGTGCCCACGCCTGTGACACCGGTGGGGTTGAACAAAGCGTTGATCACGTTCTGTACGTTCGTGGCATCGGCGTAGCGCAGGGGGTAGGTGAACACCGCCTGGTCCTGGGCCGGATTGGCATCGAGTTCCTTGAGCACTTCCTCGATCACCGGCATCACGTCCACCGGGGCGCTGACCACCACGATGTTGGTCCGGTCATCGGAGGCCGCCGTGACCTTGGTCTGCACCTTGCCTGCTTCCTGATCCGTCGGGCTGCCGCCCGGTCCGCCGAAGCCGCCACGCCCGAAACGACCGGCGAACCGAGCGAAAGCCGGCATGCCCCCCCGCTGGTTGGCGGTGGTGGTCTGATCCTGCTGGAAGATCGTCGTCAGCAGCCTGGCCGCATTACCGGCGTTGGCGTATTTGAGCGGAAACACCTTCACCTGCGTGACCGACGACACGCTGGTGTCCAGATCGTGGATGATCTGCACCATGCGCCGCACGTTGGCGGAGGTGTCGGTCAAAATCAGAGTGTTGGTGCTGGCATTGGCCGCCAGATCGGCGTAGGAAGGCAGCAGCGTGGAAAGGTCGCGTTTCAGAGCCACGGCATCGGCGAAACGCACCGGGATCACCTGGGTGATGACCTCATCGGTCTGGGGTATGGCCGCAGGATCGCTGCCCGTGCGCACGGGGATATTGGCCTTCTTGGCCGCGTCCAGCGCAACGATCTTGAGCGTCTTGCCCATCCGGATGGCGGCATAGCCGCGTTCCTTAAGCACGCTGTCCAGGGCCACCAGGGCATCCGTGATGCTCATGGGCTGGCGGTTCATAAGGTTCACGCGGCCCTCGATCCGGCCGTCGGTGATGATGGTCAGGCCGCCGGCATCCGACAGGAAGCTCAGCACGCTGTCCAGGGAAGCGTTGCGGAAATTCAGAAGCACTTTACCCCCCGGCAGCCTTAAGCCATCGGTGGGCTGGGTCGGGGCCTGGGCGGTTACCGCCACCGCCGGCTGGGTGGCGGACGCGACGGGCTGGGTGGCGGGTGCGGACCCATCGGCAGCCCAGGTGGCCACCGGCGCCACTATGAGCAACCCAGCGGCGAGCAGCCGGCAGGTCCTGAAGCCAGAACAGGCGGGATGGGGCAAAGTACGGCTCATGAGGTCTTCCTTTGCGGGGCCTGATGGATTCCTCAGGCGCCCTTCAACAAGGCGGGGCGGTTCCTAGGGGGCGAGTTCCTGGCTGCGCCGGGCCTTCATCCGTTCCAGAATGGAGGACTCGGAGGATGGCGCTGTGGTCGGCACCAATTCGGTGGCTTCGGAGTTAACGCTCAGGGTCCCAGCGGCCGCGGTGATGGCGGCGCCGGCTGCGGTCGTCGCCGGAGTCACCTCGGCGGCAATCACATCCCCGAGGTTGATCCGGTGCGCCGGGCCCGCGAGGCCGGCCAGCTCTATGAACTGCGGCTCGATGCGTTCCAGACGGAGCCCGGCCAGTGTCTGTCCGGCCTGCAAGCGCTGGGTAGCCCCGGTCCGGCTGTTTTCCAGGAATGCCACCCGCTCGGAGCCCACCAGAGCGATGCCGGTCAGCACCCAGGTGGGCGGGGGCTCGCGGTGCGGCTGGTAGGACGAGGTTCCCGCCTCGTGCACGGCATGACGCAAAAAGATGTTCCGCTGGCTGATCACCTCGTACTGAGCCACCGGCCGGCGCAGCGGGGTGATGCTCGAGGGCCGGGTGGCGGCCGCCGGCTGCGTGGCCGGAGCGGCGCCGCGCGAACTGGCAGCCAGGGCTCCACCGATGCCAAGCAGGGCCAGCAGCACCGGCCACGCGATGGTGCGCGGCCGGAATGGCCATCCCCCGAAGGGTGTTCTGTCGGGCGGCCATCTCTCGGTCATGGCGATTCCTCCTGCTCAAGCCGCGGCAGCGCCGCCACATGGCGCTGGGCCTTCGTGTCCTCCCACAGCGTGCTGATGCGGACCTGCATGGTCAGGTCATCCGTTCCTTCGCTGCGGGCGGCGATCTGCAGTTCCCGGACCCGGACCGGCAGATGGGCCATCTCGACACAGTAAAGAAAGGCAGCGATCGATCGCATCGAACCGTCGGCCGTCGCCTGGAAAGTCAGTTCCCTCAGGCCGTGGCTGGCCGAGGCCCGGTCCGGGCGGATTGACGAGAGAGGCAAACCCGCATCCTGCGACCAGGTCCGCATCGTGTTGAGCAGGTTGCTTTCCGTCGCGGTCGCATCACTCACCAGGCCGGCTGCATGAAAATCCTTCCAGCGCCGCCGGGCATCGACGCTGCGGGAGATGGTCCGATGGGCCTCGTTCAGTTGCCGCTCCAGAACCGCGCGCTGGGCGGCCAACTGGGCGCGGCTGTCGAGCAGGGGCGTGATCCCGTACTGGTACACCACCAGGAAGGCGACGGCCGCTGAGGCGACGATGGCAATGCTGCGTTCGCGTTTCGATAAGGCCACAGGGTTACTCCGCGCCGTTGTTCACAAAGGTCAGGGCGAAGGACATCACGCGGCTGTTGCGTTCCGCCCGGCGCTCGTACAGGAGCCCGACGCTGGCAAAGCGTTTGGAGGCCCGCAGGCGGTCCAGCAGATCGCCCACGGCTTTTTCATCCTGGGCCTTGCCCGCCAGGGTGCCCGTCAGATCGTCGCGCACCATCAGGCTGGTGGCCCAGATCTGCCCCGCGTTCGCAAACGACAGCGTCAGGTCGCGTACGCAATCGAGAATGGGCGGCCGGGCGTCATACCAGCCCCGGGCCAGGTTGGTCCGGTCCAGGTTGCTCTGGGCAGCCTCCAGGGGATTCTTAAGCAGCGTAAGCTGGGCTTGGAGGTCGTTCACAGCGCGATTCTGCAGGTACCAGTCCCCGACGAAATAGCCGCCCAGCAGCAGAATCGCCAAGGCCGCCGCCGCCGCCGCCAGCAGACGCGGGCGGGTCAGCCAGGGCTGGGCCTGAACCGCCAGACGCGAATGCAGGAAATCGATGGCTGGCCGCCGGTGCTCCAGCGCCAGAGCGGCCAGTGCCACCGCAGCGGCCGCTTCAGCGGGACAGGGTGCGGCGGTATCCGCCGCCTTGACTCCCATGGCCGCGGGGCCGGAAACGATCCGCACCTGAAGGCCGGTCCTTTCACCCAGGCGGCCGGGCGGCAGTCCTTGCAGAGCCGAGTCCGTCCACACCATCAAGGTCTTGGCCGGTTCGGCGGTGCCGTTGAGCGTGGCCAGCACGCGTTTGATCTGGCTGGCCAGGGCATCGGCCGAGTCGGGCTGGGCCAGGAGCCGCGCCGCCGGCTGGCCGGGAGTCTGGGGCAGGTGCTCGACGGCACACATCTGGCCCCCGCTGCGGACGGCCAGTTCCACCCCATCGGCCGCCAGATAGAGCAGCGCCCCGGTTTCGGAGGTGGCCTGCGGCGGGGCCAGGGCCAGAACCGTGGCCGTCACGGCACTGGCATGCAAACCGGCCGCCTGAAGCATGGCCATGACCGCGCTGATCCGGCTCTGCGGGGTGGCCGCCACCAGGAGTGATGTTTTCTGTTTGCCCCCCAACTCCCCGGTGAAGTCGAACGCCCACTCACGGGCATCGCTGTGATATTCCTGCTCGATGGCCAGGCGCAGAATGCCCGCCACGGCCGTGGGCGGCGCCGGCGGGATCACACACGGCTTCATCAGCACCCAGCGGCCGGGGAGCCCCACCACGGCCGGCCACCCCGTCCAGTGCCGCTGGTGCAGCACCTGGCCCAGACGCCGGCCCAGTTCCTGCGGCTGGGCCCAGCCCGCCTGAGGCGTCAATTCCAGCACGGCCCAATGCGCCACCGTCCCCGACCGGCGCGCCGCCTGCACCGCCGCAAGGTGGATCGCCGTTTCGCCCAGGGCCAGGCCCAGGACGCGTTTTGGTCCCATGCCACGCATCAACGCACCCCCATCAGGCTGGCCGGCATACCCGGGGCCCCCGTGCTCGCCGAAGGCACCTGACCGGCCTTCAGAGCGGCCAGAATCTGCGGGTCCAGCGGCCAGCCCAGGCTGGTCAGATCCCGCCAGTAAAGGACCGTCACCGGGCTGGATCGCAGATCCAGTACAACGTGGTAACGCTTGAAGGATCGCCCGGTGGCATCCACAGCCACAATATCCGTGGAACACTGAAAGCAGCGGGTGGTGATCAGCGCACTCAGCGCCGACGCCTTGGCCGGCGAGATCACGCTGGCCAGATCGGACAGGCTGGTGAACGGCGATCCCGATTGGCGCCGGGCCAGGATGGCATCGGCATCGCCATCGGTCAGGCCGGGCAGGCACAGGAGCACGGCGCGGGGGGCGGAGTTGATGTTGATCAGGCCGGTGACCACGGCTGGCTGGCCGGGCCGGGGACGGCCCGGAGTGCGTTCCTGGCTGTACACCGTCAGGTACGGTGCGAGCCCGTGATCGACCTGGATCTCCTGGCCCACCCGGCCGGGATCCGGATCGGTGTCGGCCGGGTCTAGCATGCCATTGCGGTTGCTATCGTTACCGTACAGAAGCTCAGGGGTCATGCCCTTGACCATCAACAGTTCCTCCAACGTCTCGAAGTTCGCATTCTTGGCCTGGTAGGGCGTGGGCAGGGCCAGGTAGTAAGCGCTCTCGGCGCCGCCGGGGGTGGTGTTGTCGTCGGCATCGCGCCAATCCATGATGCTGGCGGCGATGTCGGGCGTCATGTTGGGCAGATCCGCCAGCATGTTCAGGAACTGACTGCTGGAGAAAGCACCGCCGACGTTCATGTTGACGTTGATCTTGCCGGCCTCATCGGTCAGGCCGAAGTTCCAGGTGCTGTCGTTGTCCGGGTCCACCTTCAGGAGCCAGAAGTAGCCCGGGCCGACGGCCACGGCCTGGGTCTGAAGATCGCTGTCATCGGGAAGCGTGCCCCCCGTGCCGTCCAGCGTGGTCTGGAGATAGGCCAAGGCGCCCTGGGCCACGGCCTGGGCCTGAAGCTGGGCCAGGTAATTGGCCGAGGCCGCCGCCTGGCTGCGCATGGTCCGGGCCAGGACCAGGGCCAGGCTGGTCAGCACAATCAGGATCACCAGGGCCAGGATCAGGATGCTGCCGCGGCACCGGCGGCAGACAGACAAGCGAGAGGGGCCGGCGCCCCGCCCGCGTGCCCATCGGATTGACGGTGCTTTACGCATCATGGGGTGTTTACCGGGGTGGACACGCTGGCCGTACTGGTGCTGGCCACGGCATCGCCGCAGGGCAGGCGCACGATCCGCGTCAGGGTGTAGGGCTGGGCCCTTGGATTTCCGCCGTCTTCCGGCGGCGCCACCTGCAACGTGATCTGCACAGCCGCCGGCAGCGCATTGCCCTGGGTCGAAGAATCCCAGGTATTGGTCCACAGGGTGGAACTGTAGACCTGGATGCTGAATGACTGCACGTTGCGGCAAAGCACCTGGTCGACGGGGGTCTCCTGCACCGAAGCCAGCAGGTTGCGCATCACCCGCCGCACCAGCACCCGGGTGTTGGCGGCCGCAGCCGCCGCCGGCGGCACCACGGACTGGATGCTGTTACTCGTGGTCACCCCATTGAGCATCTGGACCGTTCCGGGGGTGGCCATCTGGAGGCTGGCCTCATCCACCAGGGCGTACTCGACCTGCTCGACATCCCCGGCCCCGTCCCGGCCGCGCAGCGGATCGGACAGGTTGAAGAAGGTCAGGCCATCGCTGCCCCCATCGGCGCTGGTGGTACTGCTGGTGGCAAACTCATAGGCCAGGGTACCCGTGGGCGGCAGGGCGCTCTGCAGGTCCTGGGCCATCCGGTTCATGGCCACCTGGGCCAGACGCACGGATTCCAGGGCCTCAGTCACCGAGCGCCGGGCCCGGAACGCCACGTTCAAGCTCACCGCCAGCCCCGCGGCCAAGAGCGCCACAATCACCGAGGCCACCAGGACCTCCAGCAGCGTAAACCCCGGCCGGGATGAAAGTCTGCACCTCATGTCAGGTATTCCCCGGGTTGATCAGGGTGCCGAGGGTGACCGAACGCTCATGCTGCTGGGCCGTCCAGAATACCTGCACCTCCAGTTCATCCACCGTGCCATCGCCCCAGCTTTGCACGGTGGCCGACCAGCGGTAATCGGGATGGTCCGGCTGGAAATCACCGCTGAGCAGGCCCAGTTGCCAGTCGCCCGTGGCCACCAGTTCATCCAGTTTGGAACTGGCCAGGGTGGCCGCCTCAGACCGGTGCCTGGCATCCGAGCCCAGGGTCAGGGCCAGGGAGATCCCGGCCATGGCCAGGGGCAGGATGATCGCCACCACGGCCATGGCCACCAGGGCTTCGATGAGGGTGAAACCGAGGCGGGATTTTCGTTTTCTGTCTTTGGAGGCGACCCGCCTCGGCGGAATTTTTGACTTTCGATTTCCCATCACCGCGCCTCCGGGGCGCTGGTGCCCGTGATGATGCGGTAAGGTTCGGCCGGCGAGGCACAGGCAATCAGGACCTGGCTGCCCCGGGCATCCGTCAGCCGGAGGGTAACCACATCGTGGCCACCATCCGGGTCGAACTCCACGTATCCCTGCCCGGTCTCATCCACCGGCGCATCCCAGGCGGCCTGGACCTGAGCAGGCAACTGGTACGTCTGACCGGAATCGGTGGCGATGCGCACGAATTGCCCATCGTTGCGGGCCGTCACCCAGTAGTTTCCGGAGTTGGGGTCCAGCCGCAGACGTTGGGGCCTTCCCGAGTTCATCGCCCGGGTCTGAGCGTACTGCATTACCGCCAGAAGGCGCCCCGCGCCATCGAGCATCTGCCGCCCGCGGGCGAAGCTGTTGAGCGCGGGCACCACCAGCCCCGCCGCCAGGGCCAGGATCACCAGCACCAGGATCAGTTCCAGCATGGTAAAGCCGGGACGCACCATCTCCCCGGCCTTCACGAGCCGCGACCGGAAGGGAACGTTACCCAATCCGGGGGCCACGGGTCGGCGTCTGCGCAGACCCGTGCCATGGGCTGATAGGCACGGGTCTCCCCAAGACGGGCGACCCTTGGCACCCCGTTCGGTGGCCTCAGTGGGTTGTCCAGTTGGTGATGTCATCCGCCGTACCATCCTGACCATCGGGCCCGAAGGAGTGCAGGTCATAACCATCGGTGTTGTGCTGCCCCGGGCAGCCGTACACGTAAGGATTGCCCCAGGGATCGTTGCCCACGGCCCGCTTGAGGTAGCCCTTCCAGGTGGTCATGCCCGGGGGCTGGTCGGTCAGGGCCCGGAGGCCCTCGGCCGAGGTGGGATAGCGGCCGTTGTCCACTTCGAACGCATCCAGCGCAGTTTCCATATTGGAGATGTCCGTCTGGGCGGCCGTGATCTTGGCCTGCTGGGTGCGGTTGGTGAACTTGGGTACCACCACCGCCGCCAACACCGCCAGGATCACCAGCACCAGCAAGAGTTCGATCAGCGTGAACGCGGGGCGGGCGCGACGGGGAATTGGGACAAGGGATCTCCGAGGGCCGGGGATCATTTCTCCGGGGGCCG
>JAJXSS010000145.1 GCA_021784455.1 Planctomycetota bacterium | reverse complement strand
TGTATTACGACAACTACAACGGAGCCTGGGGCGCCCAGGCCGAGCTGGACGAGCTGCTGCAGGCCTACGCCGTGGAGAAAGCCCGCCTCGAAGCCCGCCGGGCCGGCCACAGCGTGACCGAGCAGCCCCTGGCCGATGGCAGCATCAAGCTGACCATTCAAGTGGGAGGTGCCCTGTGACCCCCGGAAACAGAATCATCGAGATCACCGTCAATCCCAAGGGCGAAACCCGGATCCAGACCAAGGGCTTCGCCGGCGCCTCTTGCCGCAACGCCACGCGGGACTTGGAGAAAGCCCTGGGCCTGGTCCAGAGCGACCAGCCCACGGCGGAGTTTTACCAGTCTCAGCCGGCCCATCAGCAGCAGGAACAGCGCCAGTAGACCGGCTCGCCACGCCGGCTGGCCAGCCCCAGCCCCTGCCGGCAGCTTGATTCACCCACAACCTTCGACCTCAGAAAGGAGGCCCCCATGGCGGCCCTGGCTCAACGTCTGCGCGAGTATATCGCAGCCTGTTTCACTGGCATCTGGATCCAAAGCTACGAGCACCCCGATGCCCTGATCGAGATCGCCCACCTGTGCCGGGACCAAAAATGGTCCCTGGCCACCTGGGACATTGACCGCGGCCTGTCCACTTCCAGTAACGCTGGTCAGCCGGAGGGCGCCACAGCGGCAACCGACCCACTGGCCGCCATCAAGGCCGTCTCTGCCCTGGTTCAACCCGAAAGAGCGGACAGTTCCTCTCTATTGGTGATGGCCAACCTGCACCGCTTTCTGGGCAGCGCCGAGATCATCCAGGCCCTGGCCCACCAGATCCAGCAGGGCAAGACCAACCGCACCTTCATCGTGGTGCTGTCGCCGGTGGTGTCCATCCCTCCGGAATTGGAGAAGTTGTTTGTAGTCATAGAGCATGACCTGCCTGACCGGGAACAACTGGAGCAGATCGCCAAGGGCATTGCCACCGAGAAGGATGAGATGCCTGCGGGCCAGGAACTGGCCCGGCTGCTGGATGCGGCGTCCGGCCTGACCCACTTCGAGGCTGAGGGGGCATTCAGCCTGTCCCTGGTCCGCCAGGGCAGGCTGACCCCGGCAAGTGTGTGGGAACTTAAGACCCAGACGCTCAAGAAGAGCGGCCTCTTGACCCTCCACCGAGGCGGGGAGACCTTCCGGGACCTTGGGGGATTGGACTCCCTCAAGGGCTTCTGCACCCGGGCGCTGCGTCCCCTGCAGCGGTCCAGCCCGGCCAAATCCAGGGGTGTCCTGTTGTTATCCCCACCAGGCTGCGGCAAGAGCGCCTTCTGCAAGGCCCTGGGCAACGAGACCGGCCGGCCCACGCTGATCCTGGATGTGGGGACCCTCATGGGCTCTCTCGTAGGTCAGACCGAGCAGAACATCCGCCAGGCCCTGCGCATTGTGGATGCCATGAGCCCGGCGGTCCTCATGATCGACGAAGTGGAAAAGGCGCTTTCCGGGGTGGCCTCCTCGGGCCAGACCGATTCCGGTGTCAGTGCCCGGCTGTTTGGCACCTTCCTGACCTGGCTGAGTGACCACACGTCTGATGTGTTCGTGGTCTGCACCAGCAACGATGTCAGCAAGCTGCCCCCGGAATTCAGCCGGGCGGAACGGTTCGACGGGGTGTTCTTCCTGGATCTCCCCAGCCAGGAGGAGCGGGCGAAGATCTGGCCCATCCACCTGGGCCGGTACGGCCTGACCGCCCCCGGAAATAGCTCCGGGAAGCCCGATGACAATGGCTGGACCGGTGCCGAGATCCAGAGTTGCTGCCGGCTGGCGGCGCTGTTGGACCTGCCGCTAAAGGAAGCCGCCCGCAACGTCGTACCCGTGGCGGTGACTGCCAGCGAGTCGGTGGAAAAACTCCGGGGGTGGGCGGCCGGGCGGTGCCTGGATGCCAGCCGGCCGGGGGTCTATACCCGTACCAGCCGTTCGATCCAGCCTGCGCCGCGCCGCGTGGCCCGGCCCTCATCCAACTGATCTGTAACTGAAGTCCAATGCAGCCTGCCGGCCCATTCAAGGGCCGGGGCTATGCCATTGGTCCAACGAAAGGAGCAGCCATGACCATGCTTGCCAATCATTCCACTGGAAAGACCAGCGGCCACACCACGGCCTCGGCCGCCCAGCGGCTGCGGCAGTCGTTCGCTGCCGTGCGTGTGTCATTCACCTGGCTGGGGGTGCGTAAGACCCTCAATGCCGACCAGAAGAGCCAGGCCGCCGAGGCCTTTGGGGCCGAAGGCCAGTACCTGAGCGCCGCCAAGAAGCTTTTGGACACCCGGCACCCGGCCTTCCAGGCCGTTAATGCCATTCGCGGGCGTATCCAGGCTTACTGGCGGGGTTCATCCCTGCCATTCCCCGAGCCGGGGGTGCGCCTGATCAAGCAGGACGACATCGAGCCGTTGAACACCCGGATGCAAGAGTTCCGGGGGGAGCTGGCCGAGGCGGTGGGTGCCCTGGACCGCCAGTACGCCGAGCTGCGGGAGACGGCCCGGGAGCGGCTGGGCAGCCTGTACAACTCCAGTGACTATCCCCCGAACCTGGCGGGGCTGTTTGAGGTCACTTGGGATTTCCCGAGTGTTGAGCCCCCGGAATACCTGCTGCGGCTGAATCCCCGTCTGTACCAGGAGGAGAAAGACCGCATCTCGGCCCGTTTCAACGAAGCCGTCCAGATGGCCGAGCAGGCCTTCGCCGGCGAACTGGCCAAGCTGGTGGACCACCTGGTGGAACGCCTGAGCGCCGGCCCGGACGGCCAGCACAAAGTGTTCCGGGACAGCGCCATCACCAACCTGAACGAGTTCTTCGAGCGCTTCCGGGGGCTGAACCTGGGCAGCAGCGCCGAATTGGACCGGCTGGTAGAAACCGCCCGCAAGGCCATCCAGGGAGTGGAACCCCAGGCCATACGGGATTCGGGGGGCCTGCGGCAGCACCTGGCCACCCAGCTGTCTGGGGTGGCGGCCACGCTGGACCAGTTCCTGGTGGATGCCCCCCGGCGGCGGATCCTGCGGCCGGCGAAGGCGGAGGCGCCGTGATGGAGATCATCATCAACCCGGGCGGGATTATCCGCTGCGTATACGAGGAAGCCATCGACTTGAGCCAGCTGGGGGCGGTGCAGATCCGTCGGGCCAGCCACGTCGAGCCGGAAGTTCCCGGGGCCAGGCGCAATTCCGGAGGCGGGGGGTGGTGGGCGGATTTGACGCCCATGGCCGGGCCGGTGCTGGGGCCGTACCCACGCAGGAGTATGGCCCTGGCGGCCGAGCGGCGGTGGCTGGAGGTGCACTGGCTTAACCAGGGCTGAATCTGCACCACGTTGGCAATCAGGAGAATCTCGTGGCCGCCCTGCGGCAAGCCGCGGGATCCTGCCGGGAGGCCGGGTGCAAGCCAGAAAGTGGATTCCCGAGAGTGAGAATCGAACGATGTGTAGGTGAATGGTACGCGTACCTTTAATACTCCACTCCCGGTTGGCAGTCACAACTGAATAGATCGCACCAGAGCAGCCGGGGCCGGCTGCCGGGCAATCCACCCGGCAGCCCCCCGGGAACTGAGTGTGTATTGGCATGGGAGGTTCTGAGAATTCAAGTTTTCCGCAATCCTGCCTATTCCAGATTCCGGGGGCGGGGAAAGGAGAGAGAAGGATGCAAAGCTCGATTCTGAGGGGTATGTGGCTGCTGCGCTTCTTGATCATCGTGATCATCCTGGCCGGGCTGATCTACCTGGTCAGCCTGGTGCACAGCAGCCTGAAAATGTCGGTGGATCACCGTATCGAGAAGGCCATGTCGGTCTGGGTGACCCAGATGCGGGGCCAGGCCAAGCTGGTGGTGGCCGATGAGGTGTTCACGGCCCGCGTGGACCGCTGGGACACCAAATACTTCTTGAAGCTGTATCTGGGCACTACGGAAGTTCACATCCGGGTGGATGGCTGCCGGGTGCAGTACATCATTGAGGCCGACCAGATCCGCCAGAACGACTGGCGCTACGACCCGGCCGGGAGGGTGCTGAACTTGGATCTACCCCACCCGGTACTGGATGAAGAGATGGTGGACATCCCATCCGATCCCCGGCAGTGGTGGGTGCGCAAGTCCAGCGGTTGGCTGCGGTGGGACAAGGACCAGGTGGAAGAGCAGTTGCGTCAGGAGATCCGGCCGGATGTGCTGGCCCAGGCCCGGCGGGCGGGGTGGGATGCCACCTTGGACTGTGCTGCGCGGGCCCGGCTGCAGGAGGCCCTGCGCAAAGCCCTGGAAGTGCCCGACCTGGCCGTGAACATTCAGTGGCGGTAGGAGGCTGCCCGGACGAAAACCTGAGCCGCGGCGGGGTAACACCTGCCGCGGCTGTTGCTGTCATATCGAAACATGCCTTTGCTGAAACCGGACACCGCGTGGGTGCCAGGATCAGCACCGGCCAATAGGTAAAAAAAGGGAGGAAATGGCCATGCCATGGTCCGACATCAAAGCTGCGAACTGGTCGCGTCTGACCTCGACCCGCGGCCTGATCGTGCTGGTTCTGGCCTGCGCCGTCGGCTGGTGGGTGCTGCCGCTGGTGGTGGAGATCCTGCGCGGGCTGCTGGTGCTGGGCGCCCTGGCCGGGCTGGAGGTGCTGGCGTGGAGGAGGTGGACAAAAGAAAAATCCTAGCCATCCGAGGAGGCCGTTCCGGCCGCCCGTCGTTGACAGCGGGGGCCACAGCGGTTTCGGGTCAGCGACCAGATCAGGTTGGAAGTCAGCGAACCAACAGTTTGCCCTGCGCCTGCGCGGCGGCGATGACGTTGCTGTTGGCAGTGAAGACCTGAATGCCCGGCACGGTGCAATAGTCGCCGTCGTCAGTCAGCACTTGAACGATTCCGGCTTTCGATGCGGCTTGAAGGATGAATAGGTCGTAGCCGTCCAGCAGTTGCGACCCAAAGACCGAGAGGGCGGCGTTGGCAGCCGGCTCATCGACCATCACCGGCAATGAACCGGCCATCGTTTTGATCTGCCCCCACGCCGCCTGCACCTCCGCAGCGACATTCCGCCGCTCTGCGAGCTCGTTGTGGCGATATTCCTTTGTGCTAATGGTCACGCCGTTGGCCCGCTCGTATATCACCCTGTCCGTTTTCTCGATCAGGTGTGCCAGTTCCGACAGGGACAGTTCGCAGCGATGCAGCTTCGCCTTGGCGCGGATGGCCTGGCTCACGAAGGAAGGGTAGTGGCGCGTCTGGTGCGGCAAGCCGCCACCCTTGGGGTAGGCAATCCAGAACCAGACGTTAGTGTCAATAAGAAAAGCGTCGGTTGACGTGGGTTTGTCCTGCCGAATGTCAACGACTTGGGCATGAACAGCATAATTGACCGGCATTTAGTTTCCCTCGGACATGGCCTGTAGCACCTGCCGCTGAGCCTCACGATAATTTGGCTCACTGTAGTAGCGCTTGGCGTTCTCGATGACCCGGCGCACAACAGCCAATCCCACCGGCGAAAGATTCGACAACCTCAACAGCCTGTTCAGGTCTTCCGGCTTGTGTTCCTTCAGTAACTGGCCCAAAGCCGCGTTGAAGAACTGCGACGCGAAGACCGACACGCCTGCGAAGTCCAGTTCCACCGAGTGGCCGGCGGCTAGGTCGGGGTGAACGCGATCGTACACCTTCTGCCCGTCGTCCAGGGTGATCGCGTCTTCCCCGCCAATGATGTCTCGCACGATGCAGGTCATGGCTCGACTCCGGCGATTCTCATCGCGCTTTATCTTACGTCAGAACAACGGTTTCTGATCGGCCACTTCTGACGCCAGACAGTAATAAGAATCGTCGCAAACGAGACTTAGGTTTATCAGGGTTCCCTCGAACGATGCCGGTCTGGTCCGGTAATCCTCCCCTTCCGTATTGATTATAGCATGTCCGTCGTGGCTGAATACCTCTAAACAGCCCTTGTTCGCGCGGATGAAGTTCTTGAGGAGGTCCAGCCCCATGCCCCGGCCCATGCCGTTGGGCTTGGTCGTCGTGTACGGACGGAAGGCCCAAGCCATCGCCTGATTAGCCGGTAGCGCCGCATCGCCACCAAATCGGCGCACATTGGACGGGATGCCAACGCCGAAGTCCACCACGCTCAGCTTAAGGCAGTGCAGCTTCGGGTAATGCTGTCCGCAACTGAACACACCGATGGGGGATTCCCCATGCTCAAAGGCGTTGGTGTAGACCTCCCACACACGCCCCACAATGGCATCCCGCAACTGCTCGCTGACGTTCACCCAGCCGCGCCCCAGCCAATGGGCTTTCAGATAGGTCATCAGCCCGGCGTTGTCGGCAACGGGGTCTTGGCGGAACGGGATTGAGTTGCCCAACCATGGCCCGGCACCGGGGCTGAACGCGGCGCGGAAGCCGTTCTGCTCAAGGTTTGCCCGCACCGCTTCGCGCATATTGTTCCAGTCGAGGCGTACAGTGCCGCTCCGGTTCTGGATCAGGCGGAATAGTCCGCCCAAGAAGGCCACGGCGTTCTGCCGCAGGAATTTGCAGCGTGAGAAATCGAACGTCACGTCCAGCCCATCGCCGTTGACCTGGCTCCACAGCCCAAAGAGGGCGTCGAAGTCGGCCGGCCCGTCGTTGATGGTGGGAACGCTGACGTTCATGTCTCAACCCTGATCTACCCGTTGACCTCGGCCCGCTGATACAGGTCCAAGGTACGCTGCACATGCTCCTGGCCCTTCGCATCGCCGGCCTGCTGGTATTCGGCGAGCATGGCCCGAAGCCGTTGAAGGATGCCCGCCGCTTCAAGAATGGCCGATCCACCGACCACGCCATTGAACGCCTGACGATCACCGGGCAGCATGGGGCGCGGCCAGAGGAAGTCAAGAAGAGGACCGACATCGGCCGCAACGGCTTCGGGCACCGGCCGCAAGTCTGGATGTACTACGGCTGACAGGTCCGTCGGCGGCTCGCCGTCCAGCACGATCCCGCCATGCACCAAGAATCGCGATCCCTTGACCTTCCCTTCCGTTGCGGCGGCCAAGCTCGACGCATCGCCCCAGATTGGCAAGAACTCGGCCTGAGAGCGAGGCCGGAAAGGGTCAGCGATGTCGCGCAGGTCAATGAAGTTTCCGCCGGCCATCGCGCCGCGCAGAAGAACTCCATTGGCCGCGCAGTGCTGATAGAGGATCCTGACGAACCGAAGCATCAGGCTGGGTACGTTGCCACGCACATACACGCAGTCCGAGCCTTGGTACGCCCGCAAGCGGCTGAACGCCGGCATCTGGCACAGGCAGTCGATGGAATTGCAGAACCACTTGAGCATCCCGTGCGCGCGGGAAAATGTCTGATGGTCGCCGGAGAAAACCTTGAACCCAAGGATATCGACGAAGGCGACCAGCGTGCCCATTGGCACCGGACGATCAAGCGGGGACAACGCAGCATTCCCTGCCATTACAGTCTCCTTCCCCGGCCGATGCGCCGGGTGCTCTCACAACTCGCCCCGGAACGCCTTGGCAAGCAGCGATGGCGTGAACGACGCCAACTCTGCGTCGATGGCGGCCTGCATCGCGGCCAGGCGCTCGGCCCGCTCCTTCAAGCCGAACAGCTCGCTCGCGATTTCCTTCTGTGCCTCCTTGTCCGGCACGGGCATCTGGTAGGCATTGAGGACCGCTCGGTTGATCTTGGGCATCGCGTTTCGGTCGGAGTTGTCCACGGCGTAGGCGCTGAACGCTGGCGACAGCAGGGACAACGCCAGGAACTCCCGCGTTATCAGGTCGGCATTGGGCAGCAGCGGGTACATATCGGCGCTGCACACGCCGGCGAAATCTGGCAGAGCCACCTTGCGCAAGGCCGGACGAATCTTGGAATACAGGACATGCTCCGGCCCGAACAGGTACTTGCCGCTTTTGAGGCCAAGCTGCCGGGGCGTCTGGATGGTGTCACGCAGCAGCCGCGCCGTCCCCGCCTCGATGCTGTCCGGGCCGACGTGGGGCATGTCCACATACGGCGGTTCCTTCGGGTCCACCTGGCCGGCGACTGCCGTGCAAAGCCGGTCCATCGGGTACGCGGGCCAGTCCGATACCTCCTCGGGCGAGAAGGCCGACCGCAAACCCGCCTCGAACAAGCGCCCAACTTGCGCGATAGCCTGGCGGTGGGTCTGGTGGGCCTGCTCCAAGTGGGCCGTTAGCTCTTCGATTCGCCCCACGATCCGCCGCTGCTCGGACAGGGGCCTGATGGGGATTTCAAGAGCCTCAATCTGCGCCTTCGTGTATCCCTGCCGCGAAAAACCCTTCTGCTGATTGTTGATGAGGTTTTGGATGGCGGGCTGGCTAAGCCAGTACATCAAATATTGCGGCAACAGTTCCGGCGTTGGGCGGATGATGGCGACGTGCTGATTTACGTTAGCCTCTTTGAGATCGGAAGGGGCGCAGGCAACACGCCCAATTGATGCCCCGGTGATGTTGAGAAGAACATCGTTGGGTTGAACTTGCGTGCCGGACATTTCCTCATGGGTTTCTCGATGTATGAAGGCGATTCCTTCCCAGGCGAACGCGCGCATGCGGACGTTCATGCTGCGAATCAAAGGAACACCCGAAAGCGGGTAGGACTTCTCGCCGCCCTTGGGTGTCGAACCACTGCCGATCTTGGTCGTGACCTCCTTCAGGCGCTTTACCACCTCACCATTACTTCCCATTGCCGTTCCCTCCCGCCAACAATTCGCGCATTTCGCGGATGACGGCAAAGACCCTTTCCTCCTTTGCGGCGATGGACTCCAAAATCTCATCCGGCTCGGCGTGGTCCACCTTCTCCAGCTCAACCAGGCCCAGGCCTGCCAGCGTCATGTTGTAGCCGTTGTCAATGATCTTCTGCGCGGGGACGAGCCACGCCCGGCCGTCCTTGGTCTTTCGCTTCGGCCACTTGGCCAGCAGGTCGGGAAAGTCATTGCGGTACTGCTCGCCAAATCTGCGGGCGGTACTGAGGGACGAACCATCGCCTTCCAACCGGTAGAACCACGTCCGCTTCGTCGGCTTGCCGGTGTTCTCGAAGATGAAGAAGCAGGTCGGGTTTGGTGTGTATGGCTCAAACATGCCCTTGGGAAGCGTGACGACGGCTTGCAAGTCGAACTGCTCCAGCAGACGCTTCTTTACTTGGGTGTGGCTGTCGGTTTCGCCGAACAGGATGCCGTTGGGGAAGATGATGCCGGCCCGCCCGCCGGGGCGCAGGGAGCGC
>JAJXSS010000144.1 GCA_021784455.1 Planctomycetota bacterium | reverse complement strand
TCGGCCGGGTGGTGGCGGGCGGCCATCCCTTGACTTCGCCGTCCGGATGCCGGCCCCCATTCGACAACCCGCCCGGCCGCCTTGTATCATGCCTCGTTCACCCAAAGCCCGGGTGGCGAAACTGGCAGACGCGCCAGCTTGAGGTGCTGGTGGGAGTTAAATCCCTTGCAGGTTCGAGTCCTGTCCCGGGCATTCGCGGCCATCCGGTAGTCACGAGCCACAAGTCACCAGTCACGAGTCTGGGCTGGTGACTCGTGACCGCTGACTTGTGACTGGCAACTCGTGACTGGTGCCCCGTGCTGCGTGAGCTCCACATCTCCAACCTCGCGGTGATCGAAGACGTCACGGTCGAACTGGCCCCGGGCCTGAACTGCTTCACCGGCCAGACGGGGGCCGGTAAATCGCTGGTCCTGGGCGCCCTGGAAATCCTGCTGGGCCTGCGCTCGGGCTCCTTCACCGACATGATCCGCCCCGGCGCCGAGGAGGCCCGGGTCTCCGGCGTATTTGAAGTCCATGACCCCTGGACCATCCAGGAGGTCGCCCAGGCCGCCGACCTCACCCTTCACCCCGGCGACGAACTGCTGCTGACGCGGCGTATTTTCGCCTCCGGCCGCTCCAGCCTGGCCCTCAACGGCCAGCCCGCCACCACCGGCATGATCCGCCGCGTGGCCGAACTCCTGGTGGATGTGCACGGCCAGCATGACCATCAGTTCCTGCTGAAACCGGCCAACCAACTGGTCATCCTGGACGGCTTCGCCGGCACCACCCAGACCGCCCAGGAGTGGGCGGACCTGCGCACCGGGCTGCGGGAACGGGTGCGCCGCCGCCAGGAACTGACCGACTCCCGCACCCTGCGCCAGCAGCAGTTGGACCTTTACGAATTCCAGGCTCAGGAAATCGACACCGCCGATCCGCAGCCGGGTGAATTCGGCGAACTCAAAGCTCGCCACGCGCGTCTTTCCAACCTGCAACGGATCAAGAAAGAAGCCGGCAGCGCCTTTGCCGCCCTGCACGAAAGCGAAGGCGCCGTCCTGGAACGTCTGCAGATGATCGCCCACATCCTGGGGGAACTGGCCCTCTTGGATGAACAGCTCAGGGAAACCGCCGAGGCCATCCGCGCCTCGACCCTGGCCCTGCAGGATGGAGCCTTTGACCTGCAGCGCTACGTGGAGCGTCTGGACCTGGACCCCGGCGAACTGGCCGAGGTGGAAGACCGACTCAACACCCTCAACCGCCTGATCGCCAAGTACGCCGCCCCCCGGAATCAGGCGCGGAACATGCCTCCCCATGGGCCGCCGCCCGCGTCCGCTTCACCGGCCAGCGATGCGCTGGCCGCGGTGCTTGAATACCGCAACCACCTTGGCAGGGAGATCGAAAATCTCCGCAACCAGGACCAGGACCTGGGCCGGCTGGACCAGGAGATCCAGGACCTTGAGGCCCGCCTGGATCAACAGACCCGGGCCCTGACCAAGGCCCGCCAGGCAGCCGCCACCAAGCTCAGGCCGCTGGTCGAAGCCCAGATGCACGAATTGGGCATGGCCGATGCGGCGTTGGAAGTGGAATTCACCCCCGCGCCCGCGGAAGAGGACCTGCCCTCTGGCCCCCCGAGCATCGAAATGCTGGTGCGCACCAACCCGGGCCAACCCGCCCGCCCCTTGCGCAAGATCGCCTCCGGCGGGGAACTTTCCCGCATCATGCTGGCCCTCAAATCCATCCTGGCCCAGAGCGACCGCATCAGCGTGCTGGTTTTCGATGAGATCGATGCCAATATCGGTGGCCGGATGGGTACGATCATCGGCACCAAACTCCGCCGCCTGGCTCAGGGCGATCTGGTCACCGCCCCCCCCGGAAAGCGCAAAGCTCGCACCACCGGTTTCCGGGGGCAGCAGGTGCTTTGCATCACCCACCTGCCGCAGATCGCGGCCTTTGCCCAGCGGCATTTCCGCATCGCCAAAGAGGTCGCCGGCAGCGGCCCGAACCGCATCACAAGTACGCACGTGGCCGTCCTGGAAGGCGAGGCCCGGATCGAGGAACTGGCCGAGATGCTCGCGGGCAAGGATGCCACCGCCACTACCCGCAAGCAGGCCCGCGAAATGCTGGAACTCGTCTGAGCGTGGGCCGTGGACTGCGGAAGGATGGGGCGATTTTCAATTTCGGATTTTCGATTTTCGATTAACAAGACCGCGCCCGCGTCGCTGGCCAGCGACCTCGTCCGATCGCAAATCGAAAATCACAAATCCCCAATGCCTCATCGCCCCTGCCGGTTCAGCCGCACATCCATCCACACCGCCAGAGCCAGCACCCCGCCCCGCGCGATGTATTTCAATTCGGGGGTCACGCCCAGCAGCGTCATGCCATTGAGCAGGCTGGCCATGATGAGGGCTCCGAACAGCACCCCCACCACCGTCCCGCGCCCGCCTTTCAAACTCGTTCCGCCGATCACGCAGGCCGCGATGGCATCCAGTTCCTGCAGTTCCCCGATGGTCGGAGTGGAGGCCCCTGCGTAGGCCGTCTGCATGAATCCCCCCAGGGCCACCAGCAGGCCCATGATGCCGAAGGCCGCGATCACCACCCGGTCCACCGGAATCCCCGAGATGAACGCCGCTTCCTCATTACCGCCAATGGCGTACAGATACCGGCCGAAGGGAGTGTGCTGTGTGATCAGCCACACGATGGCGGCCGTCACGCCCAGAATCACGGCCGACAGTGGCAGGCCCCGGTACTCATTACACACCAGCACGAACAGCAGCAGCACCTGGCCGGCCAGGAATATCTTCAGAAAGGCCGCCTCGGCCGGCTCCACCGCACAGCCATACTTCCGCCGGCGCCGCCGGGATGTCCCCGTGCCGGCCACCACGATGGCCAGCACTAGGCCCACCAGACCATAGCCTACCACCGGCGGTACGAACCACGTGGTCAGCATGGAACAGAGATTCGCCCGGTCCCCCACCTGCACCGGTATCGTCGAATTGGAGATCACCAGCCATTGCAGCCCCCGGAAAACCAATAAGCCCGCCAGGGTAATGATAAAGGACGGCACGTTCTGCTTGACGATCAGCGCCCCCATCCCCACCCACACCAGCACCGCCAGCACCATGGCCAGACCCATCGCCTGCCACGCTGGCCAGTTCTGATTGAAAATCAGCACGGCCGCCACACCTCCGAACAGCCCCACCCCTGAGCCGATGGAAAGGTCAATCTCTCCCGGCAAAATGATCAGCAGCATCCCCAGCGCCAGGACGGCCGTTATCGACAACTCCACGGCCAGATTGGACAGATTCCGCGGCGACAGAAACGCGGGACTCATCCAGAAAAAGAAAGCCCAGATCGCCAGCAGGGCGATCAGCATGGAAAAATCACGAAAGGCCAGCCGGATCGTGGATCCTTCCGCCATCGTTGCCGCCGGGCTCATGGTGGTATCCGCACTTTCCATCAGCATCGCTCCGTCTTGGGGCCAAGAGGTAAGGGGTAAGGGCCGGGGCGTCCTGAACAAGACCGCGCCGCCGACCATCCGCTTGCCCTAGCCCCTTGCCCCTTGCCCCTTGTTTTCGCCCATCGCCGCCGCCATCAGTGTCTCCTGGGTGGCCTGGGCCCGCGTGAACTCTCCACCGATCATTCCTTCGTGCAGCATCAGGATCCGGTCGCTCATGCCCATCAGTTCGGGCAGTTCGCTCGAGACCAGCACCACCGCCTGGCCTTGCTGCGTCAGCCGGTTGATCAACTCGTAGATCTCCACCTTGGCCCCTACATCGATGCCGCGCGTCGGTTCATCCAGAAACACCACCGCCGGTTCGGTCAAAAGCACCTTGCCCAGCACCACCTTCTGCTGGTTGCCCCCGGAAAGGGTGCCGACCCGGATGTCCAGGCCGGCGGCTTTCACCCGCAGGGCCTGGCTGATCTCCCGGTTGCGCTGGTGCTCGTGCGCCTGGTCGATCATCCAGGCGTGGGAGATCCGGCCCAGCGAGGAAAGGGCCAGGTTGAACCCCACCGACTGGTCCAGGTGCAGGCCGTACCGGCGCCGGTCCTCAGTGACCAGCACCAGTCCGCGGCGGATCGCCTGCGGTGGTGTCGGGTCGGGCAGCGGCTGGCCTTTCAGCCGCACCTCGCCCGCCACGCGCCGCCCCCAGGCCCCGAACAGGTGCATCAAGAGTTCCGTCCGGCCCGCCCCCATCAGACCCCCCAGCCCCAGCACCTCCCCCGCATGCACGCGAAAGCTGATGCCTTTCAGCCTCAGCCCCCCTTGCTGCGGGTGCCGCACACTCAAACCCTCCACCTCCAGCATCGGCTGGCCCCGCCCGGCTTCGCGGCGCGGGTAAAGATCGGTGATCTCCCGGCCCACCATATGCCGGATCAGTTCAGCCTTGGTGGTAGCCTTGGCCGCCACCGTGGTAATGCTCTGGCCATCGCGCAGGACCGTGATGCGGTCGGCGATGGCCAGCACCTCATCCAGTTTGTGGGAGATGTAGATCAGGCTCACCCCGCGCTGACGCAGGTCCCCCAGAATCCGCAGCAGAACTCTGACTTCGTGCTCGGCCAGAGCGGCCGTGGGCTCATCCAGGATCAGAATCCGCGATTCCTTGGACAGGGCCTTGACGATCTCCACCAACTGCTGCTGGCCCACCCCCAGGCCCGCCAGACACGCCCCCGGCGATAGGTCCACCGCAAACTGCTTGAGCAGCCGCCCCGCCCGGGCCTGAACCGCCGGCCAGTCAATCATCCCCAGCCGCCGCGGCTCCCGGCCCAGACTGATGTTCTCCGCCACGGTCATCTGCGGCACCAATGCCAGTTCCTGGCAGATCACCGCAATCCCCTGCCGCTCGGCAGCGGCCACGCCCTCCAGTGCCAGCGGCCGACCATGCAGAACCAGTTCCCCCTCATAGGAGCCGCAGGCGTGCAGGCCCGAGAGGATCTTGATCAGCGTGCTCTTGCCCGCCCCGTTCTCCCCGCACAAGGCATGGATTTCGCCCGGCCTGAGGTCAAAGCTTACCCCCTTCAGGGCCACCACTCCCGGGAATCGTTTCACGATCTTTCGTGCTTCCAGGATGGGGGTCACCATCTCACCCACGATGCCTGTCCTCCGGGGTGCCGCTGGCGGTTTGTCCGCCAGTGTTTGTCTTTCGACCCGGTCCACGGGTGGGCGCGCCACCAGTGGCCCCCTCCCCCGTCCTCCTCATTTCGGCCGCGGCGGCCTCTGATCCGGCGGCACTCCCCGGTACACCTCGTCATAGCTCTGGAACCCATCCTTGATTACGCTGTCCACCATGTTGTCCCTGGTCACCACCACCACATCGCACAGGATGGCCGGCACATCAATCTTCCCGTTGTTCACACTCTGCCGGGCGATGATGGGTTTGCCCTCGGCCAGTTTTACGGCCGCCTCGGCCGCCGCCGTGGCCAGGCTGCGAATGGGCTTATAGATCGTCATGGCCTGGGTGCCGGCCACAATCCGCTGGCACGCGGGCAATTCCGCATCCTGCCCCGTCACCACCACCTTGCCCGCCAACCCGCCGCCGGCTTCCAGCAGAGCCTGAATCGCCCCGCCCGCCGTGCTGTCATTACTGGCCAGGATGCCGTCGAATTTCGCCCCGGTGGCGATGGCGGCGTTGACGATCTTCTTGGCGTTCTCGGGCTTCCAGTCCTCGGCCCAGTCTTCGTGCACTACCACGATGTCCCCGCGCTGCAGGTACGGCGCCAGCACCTGGTCCTGTCCTTGTTTGAACAGTTTGGCATTGTTGTCCGTGGGGGCTCCATAGATGCGCACGATCCGGTCCGGCCTTCCGGGGGCCGGTTTCGGCAGATGGTCCACCAGAAACTTCGCCTGCAGTTCTCCCACCCGCACGTTGTCGAACGACAGGTACAGGTCCAGATCGCAATTGCGGATGATGCGGTCGTAGGCGATTACCGGCACCCCGGTCTGGTGGGCCAGTTCCACCGCCCGGGCCATGGCCACCGCGTCGTGTGGCACGATCACCAGGGCCTTGACCCCGCGCGTCAGCATCGAGTGGATCTGCATCATCTGCTGGCTGTCATCGCCGTTGGCCGACTGCACATCCACCTGAGCCCCAAGCTGCTTGGCCCGCTCCGTGAAAAATCGAGCATCCACCTGCCAGCGGGCTTCCTTAAGCGTGTCCAGCGACAGGCCGATGAGGATTTTCCCGCCACCCGCCGTCGCCACGCTTCCGCCCCCGCCCGATCCGCCGCGTGCGATAACCAGGCCGATCAAGACGCTGACCAGGAGAGACGCGACGACGAGAATGTTGCGGGCGCTCATGATGTGGCATCCTCCAATTCCGACGGGGTGCAGACCCGCACTTGAAGAGAACCGATGCGCTTCACGTACCCCGGCGCTCCCGACGGGCTCACCAGGTAGTTTCGCCCCTTGGGATAGTACCCCCGGAAAACTCTCAAACCATCCCCGTCAAAGGCCGCCGGGTCCCACTTGCATTCAATCACGTCCACCTCCTCCCGTCCGCGCGGCAACACAAAATCCACCTCCCGCCCCTGCTGGTCCCGCCAGTAACCGATCACCGCGTCCGGAAAATGGGCCTGCAGATGCTCCAAAACCATGTGCTCCCACAGCAGCCCATAATCATCCTGCCGTAAGGGCGCCCAGCCGCGGGCGAAGCTCGTAAAGCCCGTGTCAAACGCGTACACCTTGGGCTGCTTCACCAGTTCCTTCTGCCCCCCGCCATGGAACGGCCGGACCAGCGTCACCGCGTTGGTGATTCCCAACGCCCGCACGTGGCTCTCCACCGTCGGCCGGCTGATGCCCAGGTCCGAAGCCACGCGGGTCGATGCAAACTGCCCGCCGCTTTGTTTCAAGATGTATTCAAACAGGTCGTTGAACCGGTTGATGTCACGGAACCCGAACAATCGCTGAATGTCGCGGGCGAAGAACGAATCCATCCACTCCCGATAGAATGCCGGCCGCTTGGCCTCCGCCAACAGTGCCTGCGGCAGACCCCCATGCGCCAGCCGCCGCGGCAGTGTGGCACCAAAGGCCGATAGCTCGTCCCACAACACCGGCGTCAGATGCACGACACGCTTGCGCCCCGCCAGGGTGTCGCGGAACTTCTTGGTCGCCGCCAAAGTGGACGATCCCGTGGCCAGGATCCTCAGTTTCGGGAACCCGTCGGCGCCGATCTTCAGCACTCGGGCCGGCTCACGCAGTTGGTGGATTTCGTCAAACACAACCACCGGCCGGGAACAGTTCCGATAGAACAGTTGCGCGTCACGTACCATGTCTTCGACGCTGGGCAGATCGCAGTTGACGTAGAGGATCCGATCCTCCCCCAGTTCCTGAGCCAGCGTCGTCTTGCCCACCCGCCGCACCCCGCACAGCCAGACGATGGGGGCTTCGCGCCAAGCCGCTTCCACACGCCGCTGCCAGAAAGGCCTCGCAATCACCATTTTCGTACTTTATATTTAATCCGATTAAATGTAAAGTATGCTTTCAAGCAATCTGAAGTAGATCGGGAGACAAACCCGCTGGCGGTGCTGGTTTGGCCTCGCCCACGCCACAATTCCTGCCGGCCTCAGTCAATATTACCCAAGTGCCGTCGCCCCGGATACGATCCTGCAGTTCATCGGCGGTTGATCCTGGCGACAAAGGGTGACACTAGGCATGTCCAAGAGCATTCTGATTGTCGAAGACGAGCAGGTCCTGCGCTCCTCCCTGGCCCAGCTCCTGGGCGATGAAGGCTACAGCGTCGTGCAAGCGTCCGATGGCCATGCGGCCCTGCAACAGGTGGTCGAGCAGCCCTTCCACCTGGTCATCACCGATGTGCGCATGCCTGAGATGGATGGCATCACCCTACTAGACCACCTCAAACAGGCCGCCCCGGAAACCCCGGTCATCATCATGACCGCCTACGGCACGGTGGAAAGCGCTGTGGGGGCCATGAAATCCGGCGCCTTCGACTACCTCTTGAAACCCGTTAACTTCAGCGACCTTCTGGTCAAGGTACAAAGGGCTCTGGACTTCACCGAGCTTTCCCGCGTCCAGAAGGTCATGACCCAGCAGATGGCCGCCGGCACCATGTTTCATGAGCTGGTGGGCCCGTCCCAGGCCATGCAGCAGCTTTTCGAAATGGCCCGCAAGCTCTCCATGGTCAAGAGCACCGTACTGATCGAGGGTGAATCCGGCACCGGCAAGGAGCTTTTCGCCCGGGCCATCCACTACAACGGCGTCACCCGGGATAAACCCTTCATTGCCGTGAACTGTGGGGCCATCCCCGATTCCCTGATCGAGTCCGAACTCTTCGGCCACCGCCGCGGGGCCTTCACCGGGGCCATCCGCGACAAGACCGGCTATTTCGAGGCCGCCGATGGCGGCACGCTCTTCCTGGATGAGATCTCCACCCTGCCCCTGGCCGTGCAAAGCTCGCTCCTGCGCGTACTGGAGCGGCGCGTGGTGGTGCCCGTGGGCGACACCAAGCCGCGGGCCGTCGATGTGCGCATCATCGCCGCCTCCAACCAGGACCTGGAGCAGATGGTGGCCAAGGAGCAGTTCCGCCAGGACCTCTTGTACCGCCTGAACGTGGTGCGCTTCCAGATCCTGCCCCTGCGCCAGCGCAAGGAGGACATCCCCGCCCTGGCCAATCATTTCCTCGAGCGCTTCAACCAGCAGATGGGCAAGCACGTGCCGGGCCTGGCCAATTCCGCCCTGCGCACCCTGCTGGCCCACGAGTGGCGGGGCAACGTACGCGAGCTGGAAAACGTCATCGAGCGGGCGGTGATTTTTGTGGATGACCGGCCGATCGAGGCCCGCGATCTGCCCTTCGGTGACGCCCAGGCCGCCGAATCCGAAACCGAGGACCTCCACGAGGCCGTGCGCCAGTTCGAGCGCCAGTACATCATGGCCAGCCTTCAGCGCCACGATTACGACAAGGCCATCACCGCCAAAAATCTGGGTGTGGGCGTGTCCAGTCTGTACCGCAAGCTTGATGAGCTGAACATCCCCAAGAATCCCGACGACCCCCGGAATCCGGACCCGCGCAATCCGGACCCCCGCAATCCTCCTTCGGCCGAGGCCCCCGAGCCCGCCGGGGAGGCTGAGTAGCTGCGAGCCGGTTTCCATTGCCGGTATCCGGCCCATAAAATGTTGGCATGACTCCGACGACTCTGATCGTGCGCTGCGCGGGCACCAACTGCGACCGTGAACTAGCCCATGCCTTTACGCTGGCCGGGGCACGCATTG
>JAJXSS010000143.1 GCA_021784455.1 Planctomycetota bacterium | reverse complement strand
CCTGGGCCAGCGAGATGATGTGCCGCCGCCCCCGCCGCAGCGCCGCCGTCTACCCCGAGTTCAACCCCCAGGTGCATATCGTCGCTCCACCCCCGCCCCCGGAACACCCGGCGCCGCACCCCGCACTTCCGGCCGCGACGGTTCCCATGGTCGTCGCGGGGCTCGACTTCGGCCTGCGCAGCCCCCTGGCCCTGGTGTGGGCCCGGCTCATCCCCGGGCCCGCTCGGCCCCAAGGCCCCGGGCGGGTCGAAGTTTTCGAGGAATACTGCGACTGCGACCGCACCCTGGAGGCCCATCTGGACCGCATCGAAGCCCGCGGCCTGGCCCGGCCCCAGTGGCTGGGCGTCGATCCCGCCGGCCGCCAACGCAACGACCAGACCGGCCTGTCCGACATCGATGTGCTGCGCCGCCGCGGTTACACCGTGCGGGCCCGGCCGTCCGCCCTGGAACAGGGCATCCGCCTCGTGCGCCACCGCCTGGATCACGGCTTGTTAAGCATCGCCCCCCACTGCCCCCAGCTCATCCGCGCCCTGCAGGAATACCACTTCGACCCCGACCGCCCGTACCACGCGGCCCCGGTCAAGGACGGGCCCGACCACCTGTGCGACGCCCTGCGCTATCTCTTGATCAACCTGGAGGCCGCCGGCCCCCCGCCTCGCCTGCGGCATTATTGAAGGGGGCGCGGGGGGCTCACAGATTCTTGCGCTGCAACCGCTCGAACTCGGGCTTGAACTGCGGGCCGCCCAGATCCTTGTCGGTCGCCTTCAGCCGGTCCACCAGCCCCGGGATCTCCTGGGGGTTGATGCGCAGCAGGTCCCGGATCTGCAGCAGCCGCAGCCAGGATTGCCACCACATCGGGGGGTATTTGCCGTTCTGGGCCTTGAGGCCCCCGATGAGCTGGTTGTACAGCTTGGCCGCCGCGCTGAGCTGCTCCTGGTTGCTGGTCGGAGCCCCCAACTGGTAATAGGTCTCGGCCGTGATCGCGATCAGGTCGGCATCGTGGCTGAAAGCCTGGTTGGCCATCAGCGGCTTGACCACGCCCAGGGCCTCGGTGGCCTTGCCCGACAGCAGCAGCGACTTGGCCAGCACCACCCGGATCGGCAGCATCTGCTGGTCTGTGAAGTGCTTGCTTTCGGCCCACTGGTTCAGCATCCGGGCGAACAGCTCGGCCGCCCGGGAACGATTCACGATCTTCTGCTGCAATTCCTGCCTGACGCGGTCCAGGGTCGCGGTCGCCAACTGCTGCCGCAGTTGCTCCACTTCCTGGTCCAGCGAGGTCAGGATGTCGTTGACCACCGCGGCCGCCGCATCGGGGTACTGGGCCATCATGCGCTGGGCCAGGGCCTGGGCCTGGTCCATCTGGCCCAGGTCGGCCAGGGCCATGATGTGCTTGCCCAGGGCCAGACGCACCACCTCGGGATTGTCCGCGTAGTCGTGTTCCAGGCCGGTCAGAATGGCGATGGCCTGGGCCGGCTTGTCGGCGTCCAGGTCCACCAGGATCAGCGCGGCGTAGGCATCGCGCTCCTTGAGGCTCTTGGCCTGCTCGGGGTCGGGGTTTTTGGCCAGGGCATCCTTGATCTCGCTGCGCACGCGGCTGGCCCGCTCGGCCAGGCGCTGGGCCAGGGCCGCCTTCTGACTGGCCGGGGCTTCGTCATACAGCTTCTTCAGGCACGACAGGGCCTCGCCCTGGGCATCGAAATACCACGCGTGCGTGGGCGGAACCTTGTCGTAATACTGGATCGCCTCCTGCAGCTTGCCCGCCGGCTGGAGAATGGCATAGGCGTAGTAGGCGTACTCATTGTCGGCCGCCGGCGAGGTCGGATACTTGCTGGTCAGCAGATTGAAGGCCCGCTCGTACAGGGCGGTGGCGCCCTTGGGCCGCGGCTCCATGGTGTGCACCCGCCGGGCCAGCTTCATGGCGTCGGTGATGGCCGATTCGGCCAGGGGCTGGTCGGGCATCTGCTGGGCCAGGGTCAGCCAGGTGTCGATCGCCTGCATCAGGTTGTCGGTGTTCTGCGGGTCGGCGTAGTAGACCGTCACGCCCAGGTTGTACATGGCCTGGGCCTTCTGCTCCGGGGTGACATCGGGGCGCTTGATCGCCGACTCCAGGTAAGCCTGGGCCTTCTTCAGCGTCGCCTGGCCCTGGGCCAGTTCCGCTTTGCTCTGGGCATCGGGCTTGGGGGCTCCCAGCGCCTGGGCCATCAGCCGCTGCCCCTGGAAGCGGTAGCTCTCGCCCAGGGCCATTGCCACCATCGTCGGCAGGGCATCGGGATTGGCCACATCCCCCACCGAGTGCTGCCACCGGCTGTAGAGGTAGTTCTTCAGGTCCGCCAGTTGGGCGGCGCTCAGGGAGCGGTCGTTGAGCAACTGCTGGTAGGGCTCGAAGGCCGCCGTCAGGGCCTGGGCCTGGGCCGCGCCGGTCAGGGTTTTGGCCTGCCGCATCCGGCTGCGGTACACCAGGTCGGCCAGCAGAATGCGGTAGCCCATGTCGTCTTTGACCAGGGCATTGCTCTTGAGCGCGGCGATCTGCTTCTTAAACTCGTCGGTCTGGCCCTGGCGCTGGGCCGCCTGAGCCAGGGCGAACTGGGCCAGCAGCCAGGTGGTGTCGCCTCCCGCCTCGGCCGTCACCTGTTTCAGCGTGGCCACCGCGGCGCTGTAGTTGCCCTCGGCCAGTTGCACCCGCCCGGTCAGGCACAGGGCGCTGGCCCGCAGCGTGGCGTTGATGTCCCGGCCGCTCACAAAGTGGGACAGCTTCTGCTCGGCCAGCTTCAACAGACGCTGGCGCTCGGCCGCCGGGGTGGATTTCTGGCTCACCGCCGGGATCACCGGGTTCTTGCCCAGGGTCTGGTAGTAGGGCACGGTATCCGGCAGCAGGGCGGTGTCGTAAGCGGCCATGGCCTCAAAAAACGGCGTGCTCTGCTGGCCATAGTCCTTGAACAGCCGCTGGCGGAAGGAAATGGTGTCGTAGCGCTTCTGGTCGGGGCTGCTGCCCAGCTCGCTGTTGAGCCGGAAGATGCGCATGTCGGCATCCACGCAGGCCTCCAGGGCCTCGGGGGCGGCCTTCTCGAAGACCTCCTTCTGCAGCGTCGTGGGCACGCCGAACTCGTAGTACTCCGCCGCCCGCGGCGCCACCACGCCCGGATAGTTCATCAGCAGCATCTCGGCCAAATCGGTCTGCCAGATGGGCCGGGGCGGCAGATCGTAGTTCTCCTTGATGAGCCGGCGCTGGGCGTCCAGAGCCTTGTGGATGGCCTGCACACGCTCCTCATAGGGCAGGTTCACGTTGTCGGCCTGCACCAGCTCCACCGAGGCCTCCACCTCGTTGCGTTCCAGGGCACTGAGCTGGTCGTGGGCCAGGAGGTACAAGAGCAGCTCGTTCATGTCCTGCCGGCGCAGGCCTTCGATGAATTGCCCCTCATCCAGCCCGGGCACCTGGGCCCGGCTCACGGCCGCCGAGGCGGTCAGGATCACGACACTCAGGAAAACCAGGAGAAGGCGGCGGTGGGGCATGGCGGATGTCGAAAGATTACTTGCCATTGGTCAGCCCCGACAGGTCTTCGGCCGTCTGGGCGAAGGAGACGCTCTTGTAGCGGGCCCTTACGGCGGCGTTGAAGGCGTTCACCACGTGCTGCCAGCGGATGGCGCTTTCCGGGCGGATCACAATGGGCGTGTCATCGGGGATGATGCCGTTGGGGTTCAGGCGCGGATCGCGGCGATTGCGGGCCAGTTGGTCGCCCAGGTCGGTAAAGCCCGTCACGCTGGTGAAGGGCGCCCCGTCCACGCGGATCAGCACATCGTCGGGCTTGCCCGCCACCGGGTCCAGGATGATCGTGATGGGCAGCTTGGGGAGCTGCACGGCGTCCGTCTTGCCCACGCCCCCGATGCCCACGGGAATGTTGGCCGTCAGCACACCCTCGCCCACCGAAAAGTTGGCCAGCAGGATCAGCATGGTCAGGAGCGCGAACGACATGTCCAGGAAGGACGTGATGTTCAGGGCCGGCACCCGGATGTTGGGCTTGGGCTTGGCGTGGCGGACGGGCAGATCCTCTTCCACCCCCACCGGCAGGCCTTGCGGCGGCGGTGTGGGTTCCGAGGCGCGGGGGTTGTCGGGTCTTTCAGGCATGGCACTGCTCGCGTAGTCTCATTGAGCGGGTGACTCGGCCACCAGGTTGATGGTGGTGATGCCGGCGTTGGCGATGGCCTGCATCACCAGCGACACCTGGTCGTAGCGCAGGCGCTTGTCGCCGCGCAGATCGACCTGCAGGCCCGGCGCCTTCTGCACCTGGGCCCGCAACAGGGCCGTGATGTCTTTGAGGTCTGTGGGTTTGAACTTGTCGAGGCCCACCTGGATGCGCAGGGCCTTGGAGGGATCGGCCGGGTCCGACTCCACCGTCACCGCCAGGCGCCGCTGGGCCTCGGTGGCGTGGGCCACCGAGTGGTCGGGAGCGGGCATCTGGATGTTGGGCAGGGTCTCGGAGGCGAAATTGGCCACCAGCACGAAGAACGTGATGAGGTTGAGCACCAGGTCCATCATGGCCGTGATGTTCAATTCCGGCCGGGGTAAATCGACTTTGCGGCGCCGAGCCATCGTTTCTGCCTCGCAGGGCACGCGCTGACGTGCCTCTGTTTTGAACCACGAACCCCTCGCCACGAACCCCTCGCCACGGGCCACGCCTACGCATTGCTCTCCACCGGCTTGGGCGTGGCCGGGGCCGGCTTCTTGGCGGGGGTTCCGCCCGGCGAGGGCCGGAACTGCCCGATCAGCTTGCTGGCCTCGAAAATGGCCGCCGCCGTCAGGCCTTCAATCTTGACGCGGAACAGGGCCGCGAAGGTCACGCCCGGGATGCCCACCACCAGCCCCCAGAAGGTGCACACCAGGGCCGTGCCGATGCCGCCGGCCAGCTCGCCGGGTTTGACCGCCCCGCCGGCGCTGGCCAACTGGTTGAACGCGGAAATCATGCCGTAAACCGTGCCGAACAGCCCGCACATCGGGCCCGCCGCCCCGGCGATCTCCAGCCACACCAAGGCCCGGATCGACTGGCCGCCGATGTTCTCGGCCGTCTCTTCCATGGCCTGCTCCATGGCCACGAAGCCGCGCGGGGCCTGGGCCAGGGCCGCATTCATCATCTCCCCGAACGGGCTGGTGTCGCCCTGGGCCAGCTCGATGGCCTCGCGGTACTTCTTTTCCGCCAGCAGGGCCTCCAGTTCGCCGGTCGACTCCTGCGGGATGTACACCGAGCGCCGCGTCTTGAGGAACGCCTGCACGATCAGAGCCACCTGGGCCGTCGAGACCAGCACCAGGAACCAGATCACCACCGTGCCCAGCGCTTCCTTGTCGTTGTAGAAGAACCGGCCGAAATACGTGGCCGCCCAGACGGGCTGGGCCAGAAACAGCACGGTGGCCAGACCGGCCAGAAAAACCATTCGGCGTTGCATACGTTGCAGCATGTCGTCTCCTTCGAACTTAAGCGCGCCGCCACGCGGCGCGGGGTAGCACACTCATCGGCGCGGCCCGTCGGGGCCCGCCGTCTTCAGGGCGTCGCCGCCGGCGCTTTCGCCGTGGCCTCTTTGTAAATCGCCTGCAGCCGCGGCCACAGCACCGGATCGCTCTCCTCCACCTTCCCGGAGGCCTCCTTGCACAGCTTCACCGCCAGGTCCTTGCGCCCGATCAGCAGGTGGATGTTGGCCGTCTCGATCAGGCTGGGCGCCGCGTAGGAGTTGTGGGGAAAGAAGATCACCACCCGCATGAAGCACAGCCCCGCCGCCTTGAGCAGATCCTGGTCGGGGTGGTCCTTGTCCTTCAGGGCCAGGTTCTCCAGGGCCACGCCCTTCTGGTACAGCCGCAGGTAGGCATCGCTGACCGGCGTCTGAAGCAGCTTGTCCACGGCCTGCACGGCCTCCTGAAACTGGCCCTGCTTCAGGAGCGCCGTGATGGGGTCCTTCTGCGGCAGGAAGGGCGCCAGCGGCACCACCGAGGCCCCCGAACCCGCGGGCAAAGCCACGGCTGGCTCGGCCGGCGCCTGGGTCGGGGCGGGGGCGCTGGGGCTGACGGCCGGGGGCGTGGGGCCCGGGACGGTGGGCGTGCCGCCGGCGGCCGGAACGGCGGGCGTGCTCTGGGCCGGGGCCGCCATTGCCGCCCTCAGTTGCTGCAAGGCCTCGCGTCCGGCCCCGGCCGGAACGCTGCTCAGAGCGTTGTCCAGCCGTTGCTCCAATTGGTTTTTGACCGCCGCACTCAGACCGCTGAAGCAGTGGGTCGGCAGGTATTTCAGATACGCCGCCCCCGCCCCGCTGTTGACCAGGCCCAGATAGGCGTTCACCGCCGTGGGGGCATCCTTGGCCGCATCCGCCGCCTGCACCAGCCGGCTGTCGATCCATTGCACCAGCCAACCCCGGCCGCCGGCCTGCCGGCGGGCCTGCTCCAGCAGCGCCACCGCCTTGGCCGGATCGCGCCGGTTGTCCAGAAGGATCTGGGCCTGGCCCAAGGAGGGCAGCGCGGTCAGCTTCAGGCCCTGGATGACCGCGATCGGCTTGTAGACATCCGTGCCGTCGGGGGCCAGGTAGTGCAACTGGCCGTCCTTGATGTCCACCACGTTAACCCCGTCCACCCAGAACCCTTCCATCCGGATCGAATCGGCCCGGGCCGCCGGCAGCAGGGTTGCGGCCAAGAGCAGCACCGCCCCCCCTGCGCCCAGCCACCTTGCCCGGCGCGCAGGGCGCCTTAGCCGGGGACCGGCCAGCGCAGGGCAGTCGGGCAATCGCAGACAGTGATAACGCCTCATTGTTCCTCTTGCCGCGGAAAATCGGGCTGCGGGGGGCGGGCCCCAGGGGCCCGCCATCGGGGGGGGTGAGCATGCCGCGGGCCTAACGCAGGCCCAGTTCGCTGGCATCCACAAATTTGTACACGCCTCCGGTTTGCTGGGCGATCAGTTTCATGGTCGGTTCCATCCCGAACGCCGTCAGTAGGTCGGGATACAGAAACTGGATGGTGTTGAACTTGGCATTGGCCGTGTTGGCCCGCTTGATCTCATCCAGCAGCGTCGCCTGCGACAGTTCGTACTGGCCCCGGCCGGTAATGTTGTCCGACAGCAGGTAGACCACCTGCGGATTCATCCGCAGGGCCTCGCGGATGGCCTTGACCGGATTGGTGATCCCCTGGGGTGCGATGTTGCCGGCCTTGGGATTGCACCACGCGTTGACCTTATCGCGCAGCTCCGGGGTGCCGGCTTTCCACCCCGGTGGCGGCACCTCGATTACCCGGTCGTTCTGGAAGAAGAATACATCGAACTGCTGCGCCGGCGTCAGCCCGTTGATCGACCGCCGCAGCTCCTCGAGTACGAACGGCAACGTGTCGATCAGCGAGCCCGAGGCGTCGATCACGTACACGATCCGCCGGGCCTGGTCGCGGTTCTTGAGGCCGAACAGCCCCCCCGGCGTGCCCCCGCCCGTGCGCAGGCCATAGGGGGTGCCGCTGCCTGAGCCGCCGCCGCCCCCGGCGCCGCCCCCGATGCCGATCAGACCCGAACCCCCGCCCTTGGCCTTGCCCCAGCCCACCCCCGGCCCCTTGCCCGGGCCCCAGCCCTGGCCCTGGCCGCTGCCGCCGGGGCTCACATCCACCACCATCCCGGGGGGCGGCTTGACCAGCCCCGCAAAACCGCTGCTGGCCGTCACGCCCCGGCCCACCCGGGTCGTCTCCACCGGGGGCAGCTTGGTATTGAGCTTGAATTCCGGCCGCTCCGACAGGCTGGTGATGGGGATGACCGCTTCTTCCGTGTCGCCCGCCCGGCCCACCGTGGTCCAGACCACGAAGATCGACAGCATGATCACCCCGACGTGCAGCAGGATGGAGATACCCCACGGCAGCAGGTTCATCAACACGCGCGTAACTTCCGCGCCGACATCTTCCGATTGCGTCTCGTCCGTGAGTACCTCGGCGTCCGTCGGGGTTGAAGCGCCAGCGCCGGAAGCAGGTGCGCCCGGGGGCTCTTGGGCAAAAGGCCACAACAACATCAACCAGCTCCTGTGCAGGCCGGCCCCCGGGGCCCCGGATACGTTTTAAGCGTGACGGGCGGCCTGAACCGCGGGACTGGTCCGATCGGCCCGACGGCCGCAACCAGCCCCAACAGTATTAAAACCCCCACGACACCATTTGTCCAATGCCCCTGGGAAAATTATCCGGGGCCAACACCGGTCGCCCGATCGGGGTGCCTCGGATCGCCCGTCTTGACCTCGGGCGGCGGCAGATCAGGGTACGGAGTTCACCGCCGCCACGGGTCTGCGCGAGACGCCGACCCGTGTCTGGAGCGTCCCCAAGCACGGGTCTTCCGTCCCCGGAAGCAAGACGGGCGACCCGTGGCACCCAACTTGAGCCCCATGCGATCCCTCCGGATCACGCCCGCGGGCACTGGCCTTGGTCCATCCTCCCACGCTAGAATGTCGCCATGAGCAAGGATGCTCCCCCTCCCCGAACGTGGCCGTTAGTCCCCCGCACCATCCGTGGCCCCAGGCAGTGGCTGCTGCTCATGCGCCTGCTGGTCATCGGCGCGGTGCTGATCCTTATTCTGCCCTCCTGCCAGCCGCCGCAGGGGCCGGGCCCCCAGCCCTCGCCGCCTCCGGTATCGCTGGCCCCGCCGCCCGTGCCGCCCACCTATCAGCGCCGCGGCGATGAGATCTCCATCGCCGGCTGGCTCTTCCACACCGGGGCCCCGGTGGTGCTGTGGTCCGACCCCGGCGGCCTGAACGGTTACGCCGGTGAAAACCTCGCCCACCCCCGCAAGTTCGGCTATCGCACCGATGCCGCCGGCCACATCGTCCGCGGCAACCTGAACGCCCTGCGCCAGGTCGTGGACCAGTTCGTGCTGCACTACGATGGCTCGGGCACCAGCAAGCGCTGCTTCGCCGCCCTGGTGCACCGCGGCCTGTCCGTCCACTTCATGCTCGACCTCGACGGCACCATCTACCAGATGCTGGATGTCCAGGAAAAAGCCTACGACGCCACCATTGCCAACAACCGCTCCGTCGGCGTCGAAATCGCCAACATCGGCGCCTTCGAGCCCGGCACCAGCAACAAGCTCGGCCAGTGGTATTACCTGGCCCGCGATGGCCACACCTATCTGCGCGTGCCCCCGGGCGAGGAACGCCTGGGCAACTACGCCTACAAGCCCATGCGCGATCAGCCCATCCAGGGTGTGATCCAGGGCCGGCTCCTGCAGCAGTATGATTTCACCCCCCAGCAGTACGACT
>JAJXSS010000142.1 GCA_021784455.1 Planctomycetota bacterium | reverse complement strand
GTGGAAAAATCCTTGCGGCCCGGGTCTTCGCGCTCGGGGGAAAAGGCCAGGAAGAAATCCTTCCCGCAAGCCAGTCCGGCTTTCCCGTTTTTCCTCCTCTCGAACCGCGGCAACAGCACCTCCCGCGTCGTTCGGGGGTAGGTGGTCGATTCCAGGACCACCAGTTGTCCCTTGCGCAGCACCTGGGCGATGGCATCGCCGGTGCGCTCGATGTAGGACAGGTCCGGCTCCAGGTGCGGGCCCAGAGGGGTGGGCACGCAGATGAGGATGGCATCGGGCTCGTTCAGCCGGGCGAAGTCATTGGTGACCTCAAATCGCTCGGATCGGGCCATGTCGGCCACCAGATCGCGCCCCAGGTGCTGGAGGTAATTCTGCCCCCGCCGCAGTTGCGCGATTTTCCGGGGGTCGATGTCGAAGCCCATCACCGGAAAGCCGGCCGACCAGAAGGCCTTCAGAAGCGGCAGGCCCACATAGCCCAGGCCGATCACACCCACGATGGCCGAGTGGTTTTCGATGCGTTTGGTCAGGTTCATACCGCTTATACATCGGCTCAGCGGCCGGTCGAAAAAGAGTCTGGAGTCTGAGGTCTGGGGCGAAGGCCGCTTCCCGTGGCGCAGGCGTGACCGCTACGTCACGGGACACGAGACTCAAGACGCCAGGCGCGATTGCGGGTGGACATTGCCCATCGCACTGATACCATGCGCCATGCGGATGGGCTGCCGGGCAGCCCTTGTCCACCGCCCTTCGCGCAGGAATCGTCACCATGTGGCAGTCTGCTTTAGCCGTTCGTTTTGCGTGTCGGTTGGCGCTGGTCCTGGCTCTGGCGGCCCCCGGAATCGTCGCCCCCGGAATCGTCGCCCCCGGAATCGCCGCCCCCGGAATCGCCGCCGCCCAGGCCGATACCCCCGATGCTTCCAAACCCGGCGTTTTGAAGATCACCCCCGAGGCCGAGGCCATCCTCCGCGGTGATCGGCCCGGCTCGGGCCAAGCCTCACAGAGCGGGCCGGCCGACCAGGACCAGGATAACGCCCAGGCCCCGGCCCGCATCGACATCGACATGAAGGCCCTGATGGAGTCTGACGCTGTCCTGGTGGACCGCCTGGATGGCAATATCTGGTCGATCCAGCCCCTGCCCGGCCGGCGGCTGCTGCAACTGCCCCTGATCATCCGCCCCGAGGCCAAACCGGTTACGCTCAATTCGTCCACGCTGCACTTGCGCGGAGGCCGCTTCCTGGCCTGGCGCCTGGGTCAGGAAGCCGCCCCACTCCCCGCCCCCGGAAATGCCCCCGGTAATGCCCCCGGAATTACACCCGGAATGGGCCCCGGCCAGCCGGGCACCGCCGTCGTGCGCCCCGGCATCGTGCTGCTGCCCCCCGCCCAGCTTCCCCCGCCGGGATCCGGCAATGCCGGGGGCGCTGCCAGCCTCAATGAGGCCCCCCCGCGCCTGGCCCGCAGCGTCACCATCACCCCCGATGGCAAAGTCCAGTGGCGGCTGGATTGGGGCATCCCCGATGGCACGGTCAAGGAAGGTGACCAGCTCTACAGCTTGAAGCTCCGCTCCGAATACCTGCGCAAAAGGGCCCCGCTGCCCCCGCGCGTCGAACCCCCACCCGCCAATGAAAATGCCCAGGCCCGGGTGGACCGCATCCGGCGCCTGCAGCAGGAGCAGGAAACCTACCGCCGCCAGCAAAACGCCTTCCTGGATCTGCAGCGCCACGTCACCAATGCCCCCAGCCGGTTCGATGAGGCACTGCCCGCCCGCATCTGGGGGGTTTTTGAGCTGAACCCGGGCGCATCCAACCTGGTCATCGAGGGCCCCAAACCGCTGCCTTGGACCCTGAGCCTCAATCAGCTTGGCGCCTTAAGAGCCCTGCGCAATCCAGTCAGCGTCGGCCCCGATGGCGCGGTGCCGCGCGAGGTGCTGGCCAACCTGTTCCTGGTCCAGCAACTGGTGGATGCCGCGCCCAACCCCCTGTCCCTGCGGGCGGCGGCCCTGGCTCTGGTCAATACGCACCTGATCGCCCTGTCACGCCCGGGCGACAGCGTGCATAAGCTCTGCACCGCCATCCTTAAGGGCGCTGATGAGCAGGCCCAGGCCATCCTCCTGGCCGACCTGACCAGCCTCAACCCGCCCTCACGCGTCTCCATCGATCTCTTGCGACAGGCGGCCCAGGACACCGACCCCGCTACGGCCATGCTGGCCCTGTCCGGGCTGATCAAGAGTGTCCAGGAGGTGACACCGGCCCCCGGAACCCCCGGAACCCCCGGAACCCCCGGAACCCCCGCAATTCCCTCGTCTGTCAACGGATCGGACATCAAGAACCAGAATTCAGAGGCTCCTCCTCAGGATCCCAACCTGGCGCTGGCGGTGACGGCCACCAACCGCATCCTGGCCAGCGCCCAGGGGCCCGCCCCGGCCGAGGTCCTGGCGGAGCTGTACCGTTCGGTCCAGGGCCAGGCGGGTGGCAATACCGCCACCGCCGGGCCAGTCTGGAACGCCCTGGCTCAGGGTGTCAATTTCGACATCCCGGATGCCGCCCGTCGCCAGGCCGCCATCCTGGCCGTGCTCACGGCCGCCCCCACCCAGGCCTTGGCTTCGCGCTGGCTGGATGCCCGGCTGCTGTCGGCCAAGAACCCCGACATCGTCAAGTTCACGCTGGCCATGCTGGCCCACGCCAGACTCTCCATCCCCACCCCTCCCCCCGGAACTCCGGGCTACGCCCCGGGCCAGACGCCGCCGGCCTATCCGGGTAGTTCAATGGTCACCGATCAGAAAGCAAAGATTCTGCTGGCCCCCGGCGGCCAGCCGCAACTCGAGCTCTTCACTTACCTGCCGTTGACCGCTCCGGATCACGCTCTCTTCAGGCTCCTGGCTACACCGGATGACAGCCTGCGCGAGCTGGCTTGGAAGGCCCTGGGGGCATTCGAGCTGCCGGCCCAGGAGAACGTGGCCCCGGTCCAGCCCGGCACGCCCGTGCACACCACCTACACCGCCCTGGTCGATGCCGCCTTGGAACACGCCCCCACTTCTGCCGCCAGCGTGGCCTTTTTGCAGCGCCAGCCCAATACCAGCCAGGGTACGCTGGCCCTGGCCCGTCTGGCCGCCTATGCCCAGGGTCCGGCCGCGGCGGCGGCCGCCAAGGCCCTGATCGGCAGCCACCGGCCCCTGGAACAGGCCCTGCAGGCCCTGGATCCCTCTGAACGGGTGCAGTTTGCCCAGGCCATCTATGCTGCGCAGGATCGGCCGAGCCTCATGGCCGGCCTGCTGAGCGATCCCTCGGGCAACGGGCCGGGACTCTTGACCTGGTTCGGCCAGAAGGTGGCGGCCGGCACCGTGCCCGATGCGGCCGAATGGATCAAGTATTACGGTGGCGATGTGGCCGCCTTGCAGCAGCTCTTTTCCCCCAATGCCACCCTGGCTTCGGCCGCGGCCGGGGCCCTGGTGCTCAGTGCCGGCGGCACGGCGGAGGATGCCAAGAATTTTCTGACCAACGTCCAGACCAGCCAGAACCGGTCCGTCGAGTTTGCCCAGACCACCTGGAACAAGATGCGCCAGGCCATTTACACCCGCCGTATGAAGGCCGCCGCCGGTTCCTACCGGCTGACCCTGCGCGTGTATGCCAGCGGCCTGCCGCCGTTGCCCGGGGCCGCCCCCGGAATGCCCCCGGCCATGCCCCCTGTCCCGCCACCATCCCTACCGCCCGGCCCGCCGGGGGTCATGATGCCGCCCCAGGTTCCGCCTCCGGCCATGCCCCCGGGTGCCATGCCCCCCGCGGCGCCCAACCCCAACACCCCGGCCGCTGCGGCTATCAAGCCGGATATCGACGAATCCCTGGGCATTTTCGATCTCCAGGCCGATGGTAGCAGCGTCAAGTTTGCCAATCAGCCGTTTACCCTGGTGATCCCCGACAATCTGTTTGCTCTGCGCATCCCGAAGCCGGCCGAACTGAAGAACCTGCCCAACAAGGCCCTGGCGGCCCTGCCCCTGGAACGCACCAACACGCCTCTGGACCTGTTGCCCCAGCCCGATGGCACGTGGGTTGGCCAGATGCAACTGGTCGATGGCCGGACGCTGGAGTTGGTCATGCAGCCGGTCAAGAAGTAGGGGCAAGGGGATAGAGGCAAGCAGGGGCGGATTCACCCCCTTTCCCTTATCTTCAAGGAAGAGGTGGGGTGAGTTTCTGGATCTTCCTCCCCTTGTCCCTGGCCTCTCTCCCTTTGATTTGACTCTCCCTGCCCCGGCCATCACACTACCGGGTCTTCCGACCATCCCTAGCTTCGTAAAGGAAAGCCTTATGGCCCGCCCAGATCGCTTCGTCCCCACCCCCAAAGACAAGTTTACCTTCGGTCTGTGGACCGTCGGCAACATCGGCCGCGACCCCTTCGGCGGTCCGACCCGCCCGGCGCTATCCCCGGCCGAGGTCGTGGACCTGCTGGGCGAGGTCGGCGGGGTGTATGGCGTGAACTTCCACGACAATGACCTGATCCCCATCGATGCCAGCGAGGCCCAGGCCGGGCGCATCAAGCAGGAATTCCAGGCGGCTCTGAAGCGCACCGGGCTGAAGGTGCCCATGGCCACCACCAACCTGTTCTCCGACCCCGTGTTCAAGGATGGGGCTTTCACCAGCAACGACCGGGCTGTGCGGGCCTACGCCATCCAAAAGACCATGAAGGCCATGGAACTGGGCGCCGAGTTCGGGGCCAAGGTGTACGTCTTCTGGGGCGGACGCGAGGGCACCGATACCCTGGCTTCCAAGGACCCCGTGCAGGCGGCCCTGTGGTTCCGCCAAGCGATGGACTTCCTGTGCGAGTACAACCTGGACCGCAAGTTCGGCTACAAGTTCGCCCTGGAGGCCAAGCCCAACGAGCCGCGGGGCAACCTCTTCTTCCCCGTGTCAGGCTCTTACCTGGGCTTCATCGCCGGCCTGAAACACCCCGAGATGGTGGGCCTGAACCCCGAGTTCGCCCACGAGACCATGGCCGGCATCAGCTTCGTGCAGGTGGTGGGTGAGGCCCTGGCCGCCAAAAAGCTCTTTCACATCGACCTCAACGACCAGGAGCCCGGCCGGTTCGACCAGGATCTGCGCTTCGGCTCGGTGAACTACAAGCAGGCTTTCTTCCTGGCCAAGCTGCTGATCGACTACGGCTATAGTGGCCCCAAGCACTTCGACAGCCACGCCTACCGCTCATCCGACCGGGCCGATGTGATCGAGTTTGCCCGCGGCTCGATGCGCTCGTGGAAGATCCTGGAAGACAAGGTGGCCCAGTTCAACGCCGACAAGGAGATCCAGAGCCTGCTGGCCAGGATCGTGCGCGAAGACGCGGCCCTGGCCCGGATCAGCGGCAAGTTCACCAAGGGCAACGCCCAGGCGCTGTTGAATTACTCCTTCGACCGCCAGGCCATGACCGACCGCCCGCTGCCCTACGAAAAGCTCGACCAGCTCGTCTTCGATCTGATCATGGGTGTGCGGTAGGGCGGACACCGTCCGCCTTTTCGTAGCTTCGGTTCTGGCCCAATATCTTTGGGGCCTCGGATGTCGCGTGCGTCCGGGTAAGCTCAAGCCCGCAAAACGTCGGGGCAAGCCCGGACCTGCCCCCGGATTTGCCCCCGGGGGCATACCCCCCCGGACCACCAGAGTGTTCGGCCGGGGCCGAACCTACAAGAGCACCTGACCCCTGGGCTCAATCGCCGACGGCAGGGGCTGGCCTTTCAGGTCCTCGGGGTAGATGGCCGTGTTCTGGCTGATCTCGATCACCGCCTCCACGCTGCCATCCACGCGGCGCGGCACTTGGACCCCTTGACTTTCCAGCCAGCGGGCCGCCCGGGCCACTTGAAGGTCCTGGCTGGTCTTGGGGCAGTCCTGGGTTCCGGGAGCATTGGCGTTCTTGATAGGGGCGAACTCGTCGGGCCGGCTGGTCTCATAAATGATCGACTTGCCGCACAGCGGCAGGGCATCGAAGACGAAGGTCTCGAGCTTCACGGCATTGGGCTTGTCCGGCGTGACCGGCTGGCCGCTCTTGAGGTCGATGTACGGCACCTTTTTCTCGGCCCGGTGGAAGGGCAGGGCGAAGCCGTCCCCGGAATTCCCGGCCTGGCTGTTGAGGGCCTCGACAAAATCCACCCGGATCAGGTGGATGGCGATCGAGCCGGCCAGGAAGCGCAGTTGCCCATCGGTCAGCCGCTCGTGGGCCAGGGTGTCGGGCAGGTCGGAGTACTCGATCACCGTCATCTTGCCGTCGATCAGGCAGAAGTTGCCCAGCTTCTCCAGGGGCTCACGTTTGGGCAGCATCTTCGAGGACATCTGGGCCGCATCCAGATCGTGCAGGCCGATGAAGATCGGATCCAGCACGCGCACGATGGGGTTGTCCACCTGGGTGTAGCTGATCTGCTCGATGCCGCGTTTCTTCATGTCGGCGATGGCCCCCGAAGTCCACAGGGCCTTGAGCGACCCCCCGTGCCCGTTGGGCGATAGCGCCAGGCGCCCCGGGCTTTCCAGCAGCACCTTGCCCAGATTCCGGGGGGCCAGAGACACCGCCGGCATCATCCCCTGGGGGAAGATCATCACGCTTCCGGGGTCCAGGCCGAAGTAGCGGTTGTCCCTAAAGAACTGCCGGGTGTCGGCATCGTTGATGGGGCTGGTCATGATGTACCAGGGGATGACCGCCCCGGTGCGCTTCTGCATGTTGCGGATGTACTCGGCGAAGCAGCCGAACAGGGGCAAGCGCCGGATCGGCGTCGCGGGGAAGGTGCCCTTGGGGCCATTCCAGCCCAGGCGCGTGCCCTGGCCGCCGGCCACGGTGAAGGCCGCCACCTTGCCCCCCTGGATCAGTTCCCAGCCGCGCAGCCGGGCCTTGGCATACAGCCCTTTCATTTCCGCCGGCGGCGCGTAGGGGTACCAGGGGGCGGGCTGCAGGTTTTCGGGCAGCTTGAAAGCCGGCTTACGCTCGACGTGCGATTGCACCAGCCGGGTCAGCTCCGGCCAGTCCACGCTGTCCACCTGGTCCAGCAGGACCTGCCGCTGGCCGTCATCCAACTGGTCCCAGAAGGCCAGCACATGCTCCTGATCCGCCGCCGCCAGCACCCGCCTGGCCGCGGCCAGATGTTCATTCAGACTCATCGCGCTCATCACTCGACCCTTTCGGCCCCGGCAGAACTTTGCGCAGAAGTTTAACGGTCTGTCTGCGCCCTGACCAGCAGCTCCTGGAGACACGCAGGTCCGGTTTTGGGGGTAAAATGCCCAGCATGGCACGCCGGCCCGGTCAGACTGTGCCAAGCGGGGCAAGCCGGGTCTCAAGGGACGCGGGAGGGTGTGTCATTCCCGACCCGGCCCATCCCTCTGGCGTGTGTGGGCGGGGGTTCAGCCTCATGGAATTGCTGGTGGTGGTGGCCATCATCGGGGTGCTGGCGGCGATCGCCATTCCCGCCCTGGTGGCCGCCCGCGAAGCGGCCCGGGCCGCGGAATGCCAGTCCAACCTGCGCAGCCTGCAGCAGGGCTGGGGCGGGGCCATGTGCGACAACAACGACCAGATCCCCTGGACGCGCACCCTGGCCCGGGCGACCGTCATCGGCACCACCTGGATCAACCTCCTGAAGTACCAGTTGGGCGATACCGGGCCGCTGTCAGATACGACGGGCAACCTGTATCAGACCTGTCCTTCCATCGACTGGCTGTACCCGCGCACCGGACCGATGACCACCACCCTCGTGTACCCCAACTTCATCGGTTACGTCATCAACACCTGGTGGGCCAACGCCGATCCGGCCGCGGGCCAGGCGGGCGAGTACAACGAGCCGGACTTCGACTCGCCGGCCCGCAACAAGTATGTCATCAAGGGAGGCTTCAAGCTCTGGAGCGGGGTGTTGCACCCCAGCCAGTACCCGTGGTTCATGGACTACGCGATGAAGGTCGGTTCCACCACCATCACCGCTCCCAATTACGTTCCCCAGGGCTCGATGCAGGGGCTGAACTGGGGAATCGGTTCCCCCCATTCCGGGGGCACGGTGGCCAATGTCTCGCGGGCCGATGGCAGCGTGGCCGCCATCCCGATCGCCGACCTCCAGGCCGGCCTGGGCGGAGCCACCATCCAGTCGCGGCCCCGCCAGAGCGATTACCTCCTGTCCGATGGCAATTTCGACTTTCTGGCCAACCGGTAGGACCCGCGGCCAGTAACCCGCCAAGGCACCAAGACACGTCGCAGAAAGCGAGAAGAGGGTTGAACCCCCGGGGATACCAGGGACACCAAGGGTAAGCACTGTCGGATGTGGCTGGCCGAACGATCTGTGCCTCCTCTGAGCTTTGGAGATCTTGGTGGTTCAATTCTGACTTCTTCTTCGTGTCCTCGTGGTGGCTACCTTCCTCCCGCATGCCATCGCGGCGTATCATGGCGGGCATGAAACCAGGTTTGGTGATTTGGGGCGCCTCGGGGCACGGCAAGGTGGTCGCGGATGCGGCGCGGGCGGGCGGCGTGTTTGCGATCGCCGGATTCATCGATGATGACCCCGCCTTGCACGGCGGGAGCCTGCTGGGTCTGCCCATTTTGGGCGGCCCGCAGCAGTTATCCGGCCTGAAAGAGCGCGGCGTTACGTACGCCTTTATTGCCGTGGGCCGCTGCGCCACGCGGATGGCCCTGGGGGCCCGGGCCCTGGCCGCGGGCCTGGAGCTGGCTACGATCATTCATCCCCGAGCGACGGTGGCTGGGGACGTGTTGGCGGAAATGGGGGGGGGCACGCTGATCGCCGCCGGGGCGGTGGTGAATCCGGGTTGCCGCCTCGGGGCCCATGTGATCATCAACACCCTGGCGGGGGTGGACCACGACTGCCAACTGGCCGACGGTGTGCACATCGCCCCCGGCAGTCATCTGGCGGGCGGGGTCACGGTGGGCCAAGGCGCCCTGGTGGGCGTCGGAGCGGTGGTGCGGGAGGGCCTCCGCCTCGGGGCCCGTTGCACCATCGGAGCCGGGGCGGCCGTGGTGACCGATGTCCCCGAGGGAGTCACGGTGGTCGGGGTCCCGGCGCGGCCCCTGGTTCATCGGTCAGAATAGGTGGGCATCCTGCGACAACCGGACGCCCATCCGACCGAGCAACCGATTCACCAACCCATGCGCATCGGCAGCCTCCAACTTCGCAGCAACCTGCTGCTGGCCCCGCTGGCCCGCTACACCGACTTGCCCTTTCGGCTCATGGTGCGCCAGTTGTCCGCTGCGGATGGGCCCTGGGGCACCCCTTACGGCGGCGTGGGTC
>JAJXSS010000141.1 GCA_021784455.1 Planctomycetota bacterium | reverse complement strand
CCTCGTCGTCGGCGAACCGCTCCTCCAATTCCAAGGCCGTGTGCGGATAATCTTCCATCACATCCGGCCACACTATGGATTGGGGTCGGTTGAGTCAACTAGATACCCCTATCGGCTCTTGTGTCTTGATTTCTGCTTTTTGCTTTCTGTTTTCTGCTTTTTACTTTTTGCTTTTTACTTTTGCCCCCTACTCCGCCCGCACATACGGATTGTGCCCCTTTTCCTGGCCCACGGTCGTGGCCGGGCCGTGCCCGGGGTAAACCCGGGTGGCATCGGGCAGCGTGTAGAGCTGGGTCCGGATGGAATCCACCAGGCGCTCGGCATCCGAGGTGGGAAAGTCATACCGGCCGATGCCGCCGTTGAACAGCACATCCCCCACGAACACGGCGGCCGCCTGGGCCTGGTAGAGACACACCCCCCCGGGGCTGTGGCCGGGGATGTGCCGCACCTCAAAGACAAGCCCTTCCAGTTCGAGCCTCTGGCCGTGGCTCAGCAGGCCCGTGGCCGGCGGGGTGATCACCGGCTCGTCGAAATCGGCCGAAAGATTCAGCTCCGGCTCGGTCAGGAACTCCTGTTCCTCCCGGTGCACCAGGATCCCCACCTGGGGCCAGGTGCCGCGGATCAGGTTCAGACCCGCGATGTGGTCCAGATGGGCATGAGTCAGGATGACCTGCCGGGGCATCAGCTTCTGTTCCTGGATGTACTCGATCATGGGCCCGGGCTCAAAACCCGCATCGATGATCCAGCACTCCCGACCGCGCGCGGGCGCCGCCCCGCCGGTTCCGGGGGCGTGCAGCACATAGCAATTGGTCATCCACTGGCCCAGAGCGAAACGACGAATGGTCAGGTGGGGTGCCGGCATAATCAGGCAATGTAACTTCTACGCCGCTTGCCCGCGAGATAGCTCTCGATCACGGTGTTGGAAAGATTGTCACTGGAGCAGTAGTAGGCCACCCCGCGGGTCAGACGCGTGAGCTGATCCACAAAACCCACCCACTCCATGCCCCAGTAGTCCTCGATCAGGGCGAAGGTGGCGATGCGAATGCCCTGCTGCATGCACATCAGGGCCTCTTTCAGCGTCAGCGTGGCCGTGTGCTTGCCGGGGGGATACACCAGGTGCAGCCAGTCGGCCCCATCGGGCCCGGGCTCGATGTGGGCGGTGGGCTGGCCATCGGTGATGATGATGATCTGGCGGTTGGCCGCCGGGCGGCGGGCAAGCACGCGGCGGGCCAGGCGCAGGCCCAGGTGCAGATTCGTAAAGTGCTGAGGCAGTTTCCGGGGGTTGTCCAAGGCTTGCGCCAGCGGCAGCTTCAGACGCACGGTGTGGTCGTACACGCTGATGGGTTTGGGCATCGTCAGCGGCAGGTCCCGCTCGGCAATCACCGCCGCCGTGGAATAGAAACCCACGAAATCCAGCGTGTCCTGGGGAAACTGGCGGCGGATCAGGGCCTGCAGGCCCAGGGCCACACGCTTGGCGTGATAGAACCGGCCGTAGCGCATCATGGAACCCGACAGGTCCAGCAGCAGGCACACGGCCAGGTCGCTCTGGGCCTCCAGGTTGTACACCTCGAAATCCCCGGCCTGAATTCTCAGCGGCAACATTCTCGCCACCCCGCCTTTGGTAGGGTGGGTCAAGTCTTCGGACCCACCATTTCCCAGGCCCGAAGGGCCGGCACTCCCGGTAGCCGGGGCCGTGAAGCCCGGGGCAGGGTTCGCTTTCCCCTCTCCTTCTTTTAGGCCTGAAGGACCGGCACTCGTTCCGCCCCGGCTCGCCGCAGGTTCCCCGGTCTGGCTCCGCTCCACCACTGCCCGGTGCATGGCGTTGCGCAAGGTGGCCGCCAGGTCCAGTTCGTGGATGGGGTCGCCGAACTGGTAGGTCCGGCTGCCATCGGCGCGTTCCTCGCTGCGGCCCGTGGCGCTGGCCAGGTGCCCCTCCCGGTTACCGCCCTGAGATAGTCCCCGGAAGATCTCCAGAAGGGCTCGATGCTCGATGCCGCGCAGCATCTTGGGGGTCAAACGCAGGGCCCCGGTATTCTCATCGCGTTCCAGGAGCCCCGCCTGAACCAGTTGCTCGACGAACTCCTTGTCCGAGGGCTCCTCCAGATTCTCCATGGCATCCAGGGCCTTCTGGCCGTACTGAAGGATCAGCTCGATCACCTTGGGCTGGGGAAACAGGCTGTCCGGAGTCGGGAAAGGCTGGCCGGTGTATTCGCCGTATTGGCTGCGCATGGCAATCGCCCCATCTTCCGAATGAAGAATGATAGGACAGACCACGGCCGGGGCCTCTCCCCGTCGTTCCCCAATGGCTGGCGGCCTCCCGGGCGGGATCAAAATCTGCTGGCGCCCGCCCTACAGCCGCCTGAACCTGACCCAACGCCTGTGCGGCCCTCTAAAGCGAACCGTGCTGGCTATCGTGCGGTTTAAAACGCCGGACGAGCGGGTAGCCGCTTTCCGCAAGGGCGTAAGCCGGATCAATGCACACCGCGACCGGATGGGCTTCAGGTTGGACCATGAGGAACAGATGCAAAGCAAAGCAGCCTGACAAATCCCGCGTTCCTGCTTAGTGGGCTGGATTGCCAGCTTGCACAGTCCACTCGAAATAGGGAGTGGGCCCGTGGCGTAACCGGCCCGTGTCGATCGTGGCGGTGGCCCGGTCGCCCTCGATGTGCAGGGGAATTGGATCGGTGCGCCGGCCGTCAACAGCCAGGGCCCACAGGGCCAGCCGCTCGGGATGCTCGTGCCGCAGCGACACCGTTACGCGCGCGGTACGCAGCAGTACCGGCAAGCGGCCGATGGATACCAGTTCGTCGCGCGTGGCATCGGTGAACGTCATCCCGGTGTTCAGGGCGTCGGTGGCGATGATCATCAGCAATCGGCCGCTGCTGGGAATGGGCCGATCGGTCAGCGAACCGATGAACACCGAGGCCGGTGCCCCATGATCGGTGGCCGACAGACAGCCCAGGTCCACGGCCTGACCTTTCTGGGCCAAGGTGGCGGCTTCGCTCCTGGGCGTGACGATGGTCATGAGCTTCTTGCCGCGGTCCAGCAGCAACTGTCCGGTGTCGCTCTGGAAGATTCCCGCCGCGGGGTCGGTGCGGTTGGCCGCCGGCAGCATCTTGGTGCGGCGCAACTGGGCCACGACATGCTCGGCGGCCTGCACCGAGCGGGGGTCGGCCGGCCCGCCCACCGCCTCTTCGGCGCCGGCGATGCGCACCAGCACATCCCCACCGGTCGGATTGATGACCAGGTCCGGATGCGTGGGCGCGGCGGGCGCCACGATGGGCGTGCCGCTGACTTGGACCCCCAGCCCGCAAACCAGGGCCAGATGGGTCAGCGGCCCGGGCAGGCCCAGAGCGGCCTGGCCCTGGGCCAGCAGCGCCGGGGCGTCCAGGCGCATGGCCACGGAGTGCGGGCTGGCCCCCACATCCCCGCGCTGATACAGCAGGGCCGACATGTATTCCGCCGCACGCAGCACCGGGTCGGGCCCCACCCGGAAGGGGGTGATGGGCTCGGCCCGCATCTGGATGTTCCAGGCGTGCTGAATCAGCAGTTGCCAGCCCTGCAGCGCCGCATAGGCGGGAAAGACCAGCCCGGCTTCGTGCCGCCAGCGGTTCCAGAACGGCTGGCCCCACTCCGTGCAGATCATGGGCTTGCCCCATTGCCGCACCGAGGCCAACCGCCCGACAATGTCGGCGCTGACGGCGATCAGGCTGCCATTGGCCTGGTGCGAGCCGGGCGACTTGTAGTTGGTCGGGTGGTCGTGGTAGCCGTGAATCTCCACCAGCGGGCAGGCGTTGCGGGCCAGGATGGCTTCGCCGGTGACGGTGTTGTTGTAATCGACGATCGGGGCCTTGACGCCCAGATCCTGCCGCAGGTACTGCGACATCCACTGGTAGGTGTGCTGTTCGGTCTCCAGGAAGAACCGCATCAGGTCGCTGGTATCGGGGCCCGTGCCGTACAGCGGCGGCGGCGCCACGGTCGGCAGCGTCTGGCCGTCCTTCAGCCAATGGTGGACTCTGTCGCCGTCCCGCGTCGTCCAGGCGGCGCTCAGCTTGGCCGTGGTCTGGTAGCGCTGCCTGAGCCAGACACGAAAGTGATCCAACACCAGTTGCCCGCTGGGGCTGGCCACCTTCCCATCCTTCCAGAACCACTGGGCCTGGAACTGCAGGCCCGGCTCGTTGCGCACGGCAAAGCGGATCACCGACGGATCATCCTTCAGGGCCAGGCCGGTCAAGGGATTGATGTGCTCCAGTTCCATCCGCACCCCGCGCTTCCACTCCTCTTGCACCGCCGGATCAAAATAGAGCGCGGTCGACAGGTGCAACGCCTTGCCTTCCGCCGTCCAGGGCATGGCCTTATGAAAGAGCGTCCCGGTGGAACTCAGGTCCACGGCCAGGTAGATCCCGGCTTTTCTCAGGGCCGCCAGCAGACGGTCCCAGCGCTCCCACTGGACCGGGTTGAAGACCAGGTCTTCCTTGGATCCCATCATCAGGAACGGCGCCATGTCGCCCAGGCGGAAGGCGTTATAGCCCCCCCGGCGCAGTTGATCCACGAAAGCGCCAATCTGGTCGTTAGCCGGCCAGTCCAGCCCCCAGACCGCCCCGCGAAAGCGCACCGGGTTTTCGGGCTCATCGGCAAACGCCAGTTGCCCCTGCTTATTGATGATCACGGCCCCGTGCTTACCCGCCGGGCCCGGCTCCACCAGGAACGACAGATCCAGCGCCGTGCCGGCCTTGACTTGCGCATCGGACTGGTCAATCGGCCTCCACTGTTGGTCGGCTTGGGCCACCCACGGTCCGCTTTCTGCGCTCCGCACCGGATGCCACTTCGACGACACCGTCGCGGCCACAACGATCCACGTCGGACCTCCGGCCGTGGCCAGGGTGATATTCCGCGGCCGACCTCGGTCGACCGGCAGTTCAAACCCCGACAGGTACAACCCTACCTTCGCTTCCCCGTTGTTCTCCGTGTAAGCCACTTGGCCGTTGGCCACGTCGTGCGGCCCCCACCAGTCCGCCGCATCCCTGCCGACCTTCAGATCAAACGTCACTGCTGGACCGGTGGGATAATTCACCCGGATCGTGCCGAACGATTTGTCGCCCCCGCCCCAGACCAGCGTATGCAGCAGATATAACGCCCGCACCTGGGCGGGCTTGCCCTGGGGAACCTTCAGCGTCAGGGCCGACAGACTCGTCGCACAATTGGCGCCATTGAACACCGCCACCGCCCGGCCGCCGTGCTGCTTGGGGTCCAGAACGTCGAAAGGCAGTCCCCCGGCCTCCAGCAAGCCCGGCTGGATCCGCGTGATGCAGTTGGTCGGGCCCTGGTCCGACCAGCCCCCCTTACCGTCCCCCGGAATCGGATCGTAAAGACCGCGATTGACCACGCCCGCCAGATCCAAGGGGACATCCCCCGCCGGCACCGGCGCCCCAACGCCCCGGCCGGCCGCGGCCAGCAGCAGCAGCAAGCCCAGGGGCAGCGCACGCAGAAAGCACATTCTTCGATCCATGGAACAAGGTCTCCCTTTCAACCGATGCGGTTGATCAAGTTGCGGAATGTCTGCGGCGCCCGCCGGGTGGGGGGGCACGGCCGGGCGGCGGGCTGCATCACTGCCCGCTCCAGAACGGATCGGAGGCGGACACCGGCACCCCGGCAAAGGGCAGAGTGACGGCGTGGGCATCGAAATACAGGGCGTTGGCCGCCCCCAGGTGAGGGATCAAGCCCGAGTAGTTGAAGTATTGCCAGGCGTAGCTGACGCCCCCATTGGCATCCTCGAAGATTTCCATCGTCGCCGCCGGCTGGAGCACCACGTCGGCGCGATAGCCGGGGAACCAGTTGGTCCCCGTGCCGGGAAGCCCCGGCGTGGCGTTGAGGCCGTAGGAGAAAATCGTGAAGGTGGAAGTCGGCACCTGGGTCGCCAGGGGCGGATGAGGGGTGTTGTGCCCCTGTTGCCCGGTCACCGGGCAGGTAAAGACGTTCCGGGCCGGGCCGCCCGCGTTGTACTGAAGATCGTTGTCCGGATAGCGGAACCCCGAACGATCCCCATACACATACGGCCACACCGCATATCCCCAGGCATCGCCCTGGGTCGTGGAAGCCGGCACGTTGGCGTGCGGCGCCGGCAGGTAGCCCTGGTGATCCTCGGTGTAACCCGCCAGGGCCATGGCGATCTGGTGCTCTTGCGTCAGGCACGTAACGTTGGCGGCCGCGTCCCGCGCCCGTTGCAGGGCCGGCAGGAGCAGGGCGATGAGCAAGGCGATGATCGAGATCACCACCAACAGCTCGATCAGCGTAAAACCGTGCCGGGTCTGACACCGAGATAGGTGCACCATGATCACGACTCCGGGCAAACCGCGCTTAAGGCGCGGCTGTGACCGTCAGACGCTTGAGCGCGACCCCGGTAAAGGAGCCCACGGCATCCTGGCCGCCGAAGGAGCGCTGGATGCACAACTGCAGACCCGTGTCGCCCTGACGGCCCCACTGGGCGGCCGGGAGGTTCAGGTTGCCATGGAACGATGCGTAGCCCGGATCGTGGCGGTCGATGACGCCGTCGGCGGCCGGGCCGTCACCCACGGGCACCATGACCTTCAGGTCATAGGTGGTGGCCTCCACCGTCAGACTGAAACCCGTGGCCTTGTTGATCTGGTCCCACAGCGGGACATTGGCGATGAGCTTGGTTACGTGGTCGGAATCACGGGGATGGTTGACCTTTTGCACCAGGCGGACCACGTTGGGCCCCTTGCCCCCGCCGGTGAAAGTCAACTGCAATCCATCATCGGCCCACCACAACGTGGTGCCGCTGGAGATCAGGGCCAGGCTGAAATAGTTGGCCCAGCCGCTGCCCCGGGCGGTGCTGCCGCTGATCCCGGGGGTCTTGGCGAACTGGACGGTGAAGGTCAGGCCGCGTTTGAAGAAGTTGAACTCGGGCTTGATCCCGCTGTTGATCCAGGTCTGGGGCGTGGCCCCGGGGGCTCCAACTTGGGCCTCCAGCGTCAGGCCGCCGGAGCCTTCGCGGATCGCCCCGGTGTTGGTCCCCCCCAGCCCGCCCGTCGCCCAGAAGCCCTTGCCCAGCACCGGCACCCCGTCGCTGTCAAGCACACTCTGGTTGCTGAAATTGTCCTGAAATACCACCTGATCCGGCCCGGCCCGAACCGCCGCCGGGGGCGGCCCAAGACCGCCGACGACTGAGAAAACGATGAGCATCCGCAAGGCAAGGTCTCGACACTTCATGGGTCTGGCTCCGCAAGAAGGTCAAAACCGCGCGGCCCCGCTTATGGGACCGCACGGAAGGAGGAGGTTCATCAGGCGCGGCGCCGCGGGGCGAAGATCAGCAGCGAGCCCAGACCCAGCAGAGCCAGCGAGGCCGGCTCGGGAATAGTGCTGACCGTCAGACTGTCCACCGTGGCCGTGGTGTAGGAGCCGACGGGATCGGGATTACTCCCGCCGGGGTTGCCAAAGGCCCGCTGCACGCCCAGAAACACACCGGAATTGCCGTTGCCGTCACTGGCGTAGGTCTTGGTGATCCCGTTGTAGGTGTTGCCCCAATCGCTCTCATTGATGCCCAGAGCCCCGTGGAGGGTGCCATAGCTCGTGTCGCTACTGTTGATTACTCCATCGCTGGCGATGCCCGTGCCGACGGGCACGAAAATCTGCAGGTCATAGGAGGTGGCGTTGAGCGTCAGACTGACGCCCGTCATCGCCGCCGCCAGGTTGGAGCCGATGTTCACCGAGATCAGATTGGTCAGATTTTTCGCTGCGCTGTCTTCCGAATCGTTGATCTTCCTCGTAAGGAGCACGGTACCGTTCTGGGCCAGGGTCAGATTAAGCGCATCATCGGCGTACCAGGGAGACATGCCAGAGCTCGGATTCTTCGCGTCGGCGGTAAGGACCGCCAGATTGAAGATGTTGGCATAGGTCGTGTCAACGGAGTTGACCGTGGTCGTGCCGGTGATCGCCGGCGCCGGGCCGAATTGCACCGTGTAAGTCTCTTGGTTGTTGAAGAAATTGAAGGTGCCATCGGTCTTGGGATGGCAGGCAAGCCAGGTCTGTGGAGTCTTACCGGCCGTGGCCACCGTGGCGGTCAGATTCAGCAGGCCGCCGCTCTCGGTGGGAGTATTGACGACATTATCCCAGAAGCCCGTGCCGGTGGCCGGCACACCGCTGCTGTCGGCCACCACGCCGTTGTTGAAGTTGTCCTGGAACACCGTGGCCCCCCGGGCCACGCCGCCCAGCGAAATCACCGCGGCCAGGCCCAGCCCCGCCAGGCGCACGCTTGTCAGACCATACTTGGACTTTTGCACATTCATCATCGGACCTCCTGGGTAAAGATGAATCCCTAATTCCCCATGCTGCGAGCAACACTCTGCCGCTCGATCAGATGCGGTTGAATTTCAATGTGCTTGGGCTCGCCCCCCCTGCCCGACAGCACTTCCAGCAGGCGCTGGGCGGCCAGGCGGCCCAGCAAGCGCGGGTCCACATCCACCATCGTCACCCCCGGCTCGGTCGTCGCCAGGATGTCCAGATCCGACAGTCCAATCACGGACACCTCTTGTGGCACCCGCCGCCCCATGGCCTTGACCCCGCGCAGCACGCCCAGGGTCATGTGGCCGTTGAAGCCGATCACCGCCGTCACCTCGGGATGGTCTTTCAACAAGCGTTCCGTGGCCCTTTGCCCGTTGAGCCAGGGCTGATCGGCATTCAGCTCCACGGCGCTGATGACCACCCGCGCCAGGTCGGCAAAGCCCAGGCCCACCTGCCGCAGCGCCTGGTCCATGCCCTCCCGCGCCTCCGTGGCCCCGACACTGTCGGCCGACTCGTCCACCAGCCCGATGCGCCGATGACCGTGGGCCAGCAGGTGCTCCACCGCCAGCCGCCCCGCATCCAGCCACGCCCCCGCCACCGAGTCGGCCTCCACCCCGGGCAAAACGATGGGCACCATCACAAAGGGAATCCCGCGCTGAGCCACCTGCCGGAGCGTCTGGGCATATCCGGTCTGCGGCGGCGGGTAGATCACGGCACCGGCCACCGTGAACTGGTCCAGCCGCTCCACCATATCCATCTCCTGATCGAAATCGAGGTCGGCCGCCTCGATCATCAGCTTAGTTGAAGACGCCGCCAGCCCCTGCTTGACCCCATCAATCAGGGCCAGAATATTGGGTGATTACAGCCCCGGAAGCACCAGGGCGATACTGGATTTGGCTAGGCGACTCTCGGACACAAAAGTGCCTCTCCGCGTACGCGAT
>JAJXSS010000140.1 GCA_021784455.1 Planctomycetota bacterium | reverse complement strand
TCTGTCGCACGGCCGGTGGGGCCCGCGTCGAGGGCTAATCCGCGCGTTAAGCAACGCGACAGTGATAAAGCGGTGCTTGCCGCCGATTAAAGGCCGCGCTCTTCCCCGCGCCGCCGCACCGCCAGCAGCGTGCCGGCGACCATAAGCAGGGCCAGGGACGCGGGTTCCGGTGCCAGCACCGGCGTAAAGGCAATTTGCCCGCTGGACAGACTGCTGAAGTCCACGCTTGCGGTTTGACCGGCCGGCAGGCCGGTGACCGAGACGCCGCTAAAGGTGCCGGTCAGGGTGCCGGCGGTAAAAGGCGTGAGGTTGACCGGGTCGCCTTGCGTGGGCGTGTAGCCGTTGATGAAGTTGAGGTTGATCGTGCCGCCGCCGAAATCCAAAGTCCCAGTGACGTTCAGCACGTCGTAACTGGTGGCGCTGGCGATGTCGATGGTGATCCCACTGGTGCTGCTGCTGGGATCCACGGTCAGGTTGCCATCAACCGTGATGGTGCCCGGGGAATGCCCGGGCTTGACGATGCCGCCGCCGGTAACGAAAACGTTGCCCTTAACAGTGCCCTCGCCTTTGAGCACGCCACCGTTGGATACTTCGATGGTGCCGGGCGTGACGAAGTTGACGTTCCCATTGCCGATCAGCATCTGGCCGCCATTGCTGACGTCCAGCGTGCTGCCGGCCCACATTTCCACCGTGGCGGGCAGGAAGCCCGGGGTCACAGTGATGGCTCCGCCACTGTTGACCGTCACCGTGCCCGTGCCGGCGGGCGTGTCCGTGGGATTGGCCAGCAGGCCGATGAACATGCGCCGCATGTTGACCGTGCCGTGGTCATTGACCGTCAGCGAGCCTTGGGCCCCATATTCGCCCACCGAGATGTAATCGGTGGCGTTCCACGTGCTGGTCAGGCCCAGGCCTGAATCGCCCTGCACGGTCACACTGCCGGTTTGCGTCGCACCGCTGGTGCCGATCATGCCCCAGTAGCTGTTGACCGTGCCGCCCTCTTCGATATTCAGTTGAGCGTTGCCCGAGGCGTACGATACCTGCACCGAGGAATTGGTCACATTCAGGGTCGCATTCGGGCCGTTGACCGTCACCAGGGCGCTGCCGGCATTGCCGGAGGCGTCACCGAAAAATGCGTTCTGCGCGTTGTTGTTGACGGTGCCTTCGATGGTTAACTGGCCGCGATCCACGGTAAGCTGGCCTTGATTGGTGAACGTCGCTCCGCTCGCCACGTCCATCGCCCCGGTCGGATGACTGGGGTACCAGTTGTTCGCCCCGATGAGCGTGGCGCCGCCGTTCACCAGCGCGCCGCCGCTGAGCACGTTCACGGTCGCCGTGCCCGTGGCCGAGGAGTATTCGTTGAACGTCGAGTTGAGCCACAAACTGGGCAAGAGGTTGCCATAGGTGTCCGTGCCGACGCTGTTGATCGTCCAGACCGCGCCCGATTCGATCGTGACCGTGCCGTTGGGATCTGTATTCCCCGAGGAGAGATTGTGGTCAATCCCCACGCTTGCTCCGTCGGAGGTGGTATTGGTGGTGACATCCACCGCGTTACCATTAGTGACAATCAACTCCGATGCCCGGGCGATGGAGGTCAGCCCCACGGCCAGCCCCAATGATGCAACCAGCAACCCCAATCCCTGTGTGACATGTTCCCGCCCCATCACAAGTCTCCCTTATCCCTGTGATTGGAATCATTCCAATCTGTAGACCAGCATAAACGGGGAGCGAAGTTTGTCAAGTATTCTTTCTTCAATTGTTTTTTTCGATCCTGAACGACAGAGGAGTCGAGAATAGGCCAGAGCACCCATTAATGTCAGGTCCGTTCGTAATATTATCTTCCGATGCTTTTAGATTGAATAGGGGCAGGCCGCAGGGCCTGGACACCTCTTAAGACAATGAACGAACGGTCAAGTCCTTCCGCACCGCCAGGAAGGGGGTGTGTGCGTGTTCCAGACTTCGGTTCATGGCGATGGAATGGGTGCGGGACAGCCCGGCGCAAACATCCCAATCGTCGGCGCCATGTAAGGTGCCCAGATACGCCTGCACGCTGCTCCGCACGTTGTCCGGAATGCCGTGCAGCACCGCCAGTTCGGTCCCCGGGGCGTTGAGGTGGAGCACATCCACCCCGTCCAGTTGCAGTACGCGCAGGGCATCACCCACGCTGGTCACGGGCGCTGTGAAGATCGCCTCTTCCGCTTCGCCGCTGGGGATGGTCCGCACCAGCCGCCCGCCGTGAAAGGCATCGGCCGGGCGCACCAGGGTGAGCCGGCCGGTGTGATCGGCCAGCCCCCGGCCCAAGACCTGCACGTTGAGGCAGTGGCGTTCCACATTGCGTTTCAGCAGCGCCAGGTAGCCGGGGTGGGGCTCGAAGGCGTACACGGTGGCCTGGGGGTAGCGCAGGGCGAAGTAGATGGTGCTCAGGCCGATGCCCGCGCCCACATCGAAGATGATCCGCGGCGTCAGATGGCCCGGCAGCCGCATCAGGCCCTCGCGGCGGAAGATGAGGTCGGCGGCGCGGCCATCCAGGCTGTACGGCCGCACGAACAGGCCCAGGGTGCGCTTGTCGAAACGCACGCGACGCTCGACAAACGGGGTTTCGAGGTCTTCGCCGCGGGGGCTGGCCGGCCGGATGCTGGGGCCGGTGCTTGCACGGTCGGAGGGGGCGCGGGCGGTAGCGCGCGATAGTTTCGCCTGCGTGCGGCGCACGCGCTCGCGCAGGGCTTGAAGGGTGGAACGGAAGCGAAGGGTGGTTGCATCGGCCATGGCAGAGGCTTCATTATGAGTGCGAACGGGCTGGGCGCCCTTCGGCCATCAGTCCTCCGTAGGGCTTCGGGGCAAGTCGCTAGCAGTGCATTTCAATTATCGGCCCCAGGCCCACCTCGACCGCAATAGTGGCCAGCCCCGGCGGACGCGGGCCGGGCGGCCCCCGGGGGGCGTCCGAATCGGCCGTCTGTAGCGTCTGTAGGGTTAACCGCGCCCCGGCGCAGGTCGATGTAAGGATGGATGCCGCCTCATTTCGGCGGCCGATCGGGACCGCGCTCATGCGAATTGCCCTGGATGCACGCACGATTTACCGGCCGGACCGCCGCGGTACCGGCAAGAACCTGGTTGATCTCTATGCGCACGTGCTGACCCTCAAGCCGGACTGGCAGGTGCTGGCCCTGCACCGCAGTTCGGCAGAGGTGGCCGGGGTGTTGCCACCGGCCGCCTTGCCCCGGCGGATTGAGATGCCCGGCGACCGCCTGAACGCCTGGGAACGATTTCGCCTGCCCTGGGCGGCGTGGTCGCAGCGGGCGGATGTTTTGCATTGTCCGGCCAACACGGCCCCCGCCTGGATGCCCGTGCCTGCGCTGGTCACCATCCACGATCTGATCCCTTTGGACATGCCCCAGTGGTATGCCCCGGCCTATGTGGAACGCTTTGCCGGCGCTGTGCGGCACGCCTGCCAGCGGGCGGCAGGCATTATCTGCCCCTCGCATTACACCGCCCAGCGTCTGCGGGCCGAGTTCCAGGCGGACCCGGAGCATCTGGCGGTGATTCCCTGGGCTCCCGATTCGGCCATGCGGGCCCTGGACCGCGCCCAGTGCCAGTCCGTGTTGGCGGCCTACGGCGTGGCCGAACCCTACGTGCTGCACTTCGGCGGCGCCGATCCACGCAAGAACACGCGCCGGCTTATCGAAGCCTGGGCCATGCTCGACGCCGCCACGCGGCGGATCTGGAAGCTCCTGATCGTCGGCCTGGACCCCAGCGCCCAGGAGACCCTGCGGCCGGTGGTCCAGCGGCTGGAACTGACCGACAGCATTGTGATGCACGGCTTTGCCGCCGAGGCGGATCTGCCGGCCCTGCTCAGCGCTGCGGAGGTTCTGGCCTATCCCAGCCTGTCCGAAGGCTTTGGCCTGCCCATCCTGGACGCCTTTGTGGCCGGCACACCGGTCCTGACCAGCAACGTTACCAGCCTGCCGGAAGTCGCGGGGAAGGCGGCCGTCCTGACCGATCCCTGTGATGCCTGTGCTATGGCCCGGGGGTTGGCATGGCTCATCCGCGACCGCCGCCTGCGCGATGAGATGGTGGCCCTGGGCCGGCGCCGCGTGCAGGAATTCACCTGGGCTCGGACGGCCCGCTGCTTTGTCAGCGCGGTCGAGCAGGCCGCGGCCGGGAACCAGAAGGCCCGGCAGGCGGCGTAGGACCGACATGGCCCTGGGCCGCCGAGTCAGGTCGGCCTGTGGAACACGGCATGAATCAGAACGTCTTCCAAATTGCTTCGCCGGCGCCGGTGGATGTGCTGATTCTGTCGGAGCATCCGATCTGGCCGGCCCAGCATGGGGTGGGTTTGCGCGGATACCACATGGCCCTGGCCCTGGCCGGCTTGGGCTGGAGCGTGCGTTTGAGCAGTTGGCGTACTGCCTTGGCCCGGGAGGCCGCACCGCCCGCCATCACGGCCATGACCGTGCCCTGGGCCCAAGCCGGCCCCGATGACCAAGCCGTCTTGGCACGAGGCTGGCACGGTCCCTTGGCCGCCCTGCGCCGCCGACTGTTGCGCCATCAGGGGCTGGAGCCTGCCGATCTGGCCGGGGCGGTGCCCCTGGTGCGGATGTTGCGGCCACGCATCGTGCTGGGCCTGGGGCTGCACAGCCCTGTCGTCCTGCGTGGCTTGCAGGGATTGCCTGCCGAAATCCGCCCTCCAACCATCTGGTACGCGGCGGATGAGATGATCCTGTACAACCTGTCCTGCCTGCGTCACGAGGGGCCGGCCCGTTGGCCCCAGCGCTTCCAGGAACTGCTGCTGCACGGCCTGCTGGAGCGCTTATTCGTCCCGCGCCTGGATGGCGCCATCGGGGTCAGCCCGCTGGATGCCCGGCTGCTGGTGAATTGGGCCGGGGCCCCGCGTTCCGTGACGGTGCGTAACGGGGTGGACCTGGATTTCTTTGCTCCTCAAGCCGGACCGGCGGAAGGTTCTGGCCCGTTGGCGGCCCGCAGCATCATCTTCTGGGGCCGGCTGGATTTCGCCCCCAATGCCGATGCGGTGCTGTGGTTCGCCCACCATGTGTGGCCCCAACTGCAGCGCCGGCACACCGATGCCCGCTGGTACATCCTGGGCCCGTCCGCCGGGCCCCAAGTTCAGGCTCTGGGGCAGGTGCCCGGCATCGAAGTGGTGGGGGAGGTGGCGGATATCCGGCCCTGGGCCCGGCGGGCCGGGGCCGTCGTGTTGCCCCTGCGCTGCGGGGCGGGCATCAAGAACAAACTGCTGGAGGCCGCGGCGTTGGGCCGGCCGATTATCGCCTCGCCCCGGGCGGTGGCGGGTCTGGATTTCGGCCAAGCACCCCCCCCCCTGATGGTTTGCGATCAGCCCCCGGCCTGGGGAACCGCGATCCGGCGCCTCTGGTCCGACAGTGTGCTGGCGGCGCGCCTGGCCCGCGAGGGACGACAGTGGGTTCAGCGCCACCATAGCTGGCCGGCGGCTGCGGCCACGCTGCAGACCTGGCTGCAGGAACGGACGGATGCGGTGGTCCCCGGTGCGGCGCGCCGGGCGGCCTGAGCACGTCTGACGGCCTGCGGTAGTTCGGATGTCGGGGCTTTCAGCCGGCGGCGACGCTTCGAGCCGTGATTTTCGCAATTCCTGTTCAGGAAGTGCTATTACCCTTGCCCAGGGCAGCGCCGCCCAACTAACATTGGGCTATAGCTCGGTGCTCGGTTCCTGTCGTCGCTCTTGCCGGTGGCGTGAGTGGCCCGCCCGGCGCACCGGTGGATGCGGTTTCCCGCTTGACGGGGCTGGCAATCGGCACACGCCGCCAACTCCGCGCGGATCCTTGCGCGGTTACGCAACCGAAAGGAGTCGGCACGGCATGCCTGATGCGGTGGGACAAACGGTACAGCACCTGACACACCTGGCCCGGCGGCTGGCGCAGAGCCCGCCGGAGCGTCGCGGTCCCATCGAAGAACCCCTGCGCGCCGAGCTGTTCAGCAACGCCCAGTTGGAGAGCCACGCCCGCCATCTGGCCCAGACCCAGCAGGTGGACCCGCACCCGGGGCGGGAACTGCTGCTGACGCGACTGAAGGCCAACGAGCAGATCATCGTGACCGCCTATCAGGCGGTGGCCCGGGCGGCCGGCGAACACAAATCCATCGCCCCGGCCGGCGAATGGCTGCTGGACAACTTCTACCTGATCGAAGATCAGATCGACGTCGCCCGCGAGCACCTGCCGCCAGGCTACAGCCGCCAGTTGCCGCGTCTGCGCAGCGGCGACCTCAAGGGCTTTCCACGGGTGTACGAACTGACGCTGGCTCTGGTGGCCCACACCGACGGCCACGTGGACCAGGAGAATCTGTCGGCCTTTCTGCGCGCCTACCAGACCGTGCAACCGCTGCTGCTGGGGGAATTGTGGGCCGTGCCCATTCTGCTGCGTCTGACGCTGCTGGAGAATCTCCGCCGCGTGGCCCAGCGCATTGACCGGCGCCGCCGTGACCGCGATGTGGCCCTGGAATGGGCCCAGCGTTTTCGGGAAGCTGCCCAGAACCAGCCCAAGAACCTCATTATGGAACTGGCTGACTTCGTGCGCCAGGATTACCCGCTGACCATGGCCTTCCTGGCCGAGCTGGCCAGCAATCTGCACGGCCAGCACGCCGGCCTGGGCCTGGTGCTGTCCTGGCTGGACCAGCGTTTGAGCGAATCCGGGCAGACGCTGGATCAGGTGCAGCAGGCCGAAAGCCGCGACCAGGCCGCTGACCAGCTTTCCATCGGCAACAGCATCACCAGCCTGCGCGGCCTGAGCACCGTGGACTGGCGCAGCTTCGTCGAGCGGCACAGCGCCACCGAGCGGGCCCTGCACCAGGATCCCATTGGCACCTACCCCCAGATGGATTTTGTCACCCGCGACCAGTATCGGCACGTGGTGGAGGAGCTGGCCCGGCGCGGCCGGTGCCGGGAAGAGGACGTGGCCGCCGCGGCCGTGCGCCTGGCGGGCGAGCGCCTGGTCCAGGTGCGCCACGGCAGTGAAGTCGGGGCCGACCGCCGGCAGGGCCACGTGGGCTATTTCCTGGTCGACCGCGGCCGGCCGGCCTTGGAAGCGGCTGTGGGCTACCGCCGCCCCTGGGGCCTGCGCCTGCGGCGGATGCTGCGGCACCATCCTCTGCGCACGCGCCTGGGGAGCGTGGCGGTCCTGGCGGTGGGTCTGGCGGCGCTGATGATGAGTCTGCAGGTCGAGCGCCTGGACTGGCCCCTGACCCTGGGGCTGGGCCTGGCCGCCTTATTCCTGGCCAGCCGCACCGCCAGCCACATCATGAACTGGCTGACCACCCTGTGGATCGCCCCGCAGCGCCTGCCCCAGATGGACTTTTCGCAAGGCGTCCCGGCCGAACACCACACGGTGGTTGCCGTGCCGGCGCTGCTGACCTCGGGCCCCGCCGTAGACGACCTGCTCGAACATCTGGAACGCCGCTACCTGGGCAATCGCTCGGCCCACCTGCACTTCGCCCTGTTGACGGACTTCGCCGATGCGCAGGCACAAACCACCGCCACCGATGAGGCGATCCTGGAGCGGGCGGCTCGGGGGATCGAGGAACTCAACGCCCGCTACGCCCCGGCCGGTCCCGGCCTGTTTCTGCTGTTGCACCGGCCGCGCCTCTTCAACGACCGCGAGCGGGTGTGGATGGGCCGCGAACGCAAGCGCGGCAAGCTGCTGGACTTCAATCAGTTCCTGTTGACCGGCCGCACCGAACCCTTCAGCCGCATGGTGGGCGATGCCCAGGTGCTGCGCAGCGCCCGCTACGTGATCACCCTGGACTGCGATACCCAGCTTCCCCCCGGGGCCGCTGCCCACCTGATCGGCGCCATGGCCCATCCCCTGAACCGTCCCATCGTCAACCCGCGCACCCGTTGCGTGGAACAGGGCTATGGGGTGTTGCAGCCGCGTACGGCCATCAGTCTGGCGGCGGCCCAGCGCTCCTGGTTCGCCCGCCTCTTCGCCGGCGACGTGGGGCTGGATCCTTATACCCGCCAGGTGTCGCACGCCTACCAGGATTTCTTCGGCCGGGCCCAGTACGTGGGCAAGGGCATCTACGATGTCCGCGCCTTTGAGGCCACCATCGGGGAACGCTTTCCCGACAACGCCATTCTCAGCCACGACCTGATCGAGGGCTGCCATGCCCGCTGCGGCTTCATCAACGATGTGGAACTGATTGAAGATCACCCGGCCACCTATCCCGCCGACGTCGCCCGGCGGCAGCGCTGGGTGCGGGGCGACTGGCAGATCGCGCCCTGGATGCTGCCGCGCGTGCGCGGGCCTCAGGGCCAGCGTCTGGCCAACCCCCTGGACGCGCTGTCGCGGTTGCTGATCCTGGACAACCTGCGCCGCAGCCTGATGCCGCTGGTTTTGCTGGTCGCCCTGCTCGTGGGCTGGGCGCTGCCGCCGGTGGAGGCTGAATCCTGGACGCTGAGCCTGCTGGGCCTGTGGTTCCTGCCCGATGTCCTGCGCGCCGCTCGAACATTGCTGCGGCGTCCGCGGCGCTGGCCCTGGTTGACCCACCTGCAGCACAGCCTGGAGCAGGAGTCGCGGAGCCTCCTGGTGGAGGGAATCACGCTGGCCCTGTTGCCCTTTGAAGCCCTGGCGTATCTGTCGGCCATCGGACGCGTGATCTGGCGCAAACTCATCAGCCGGCGCCGCCTGCTGGAGTGGCAGACGGCCCACGAGGCCGAGCGATCCCGGCGGCTCGCGTTCCCGCAGATGGTGCGGACCGTCGCCGTGGCCCCGCTGGTGGCGGTGCTGGTGGGGGCGGCTCTGGCGTGGCGCCGTCCCGAAACCCTGGCCGCGGCGGGGCCCTTTCTGGTGGCGTGGTTTGTGGCCCCGGGGCTGGCCTGGGCCCTGTCGCGCAAGCGCCAGCCCCGCGTGCCGCGCCTCACGACCGGCCAAGTCGCCTTCCTGCGCGGCCTGGCCCGGCGCACCTGGGCCTATTTCGAGCATTTCACCACCGTCGAAGAGGGTTGGCTCGCCCCGGACAACTACCAGTGCGAGCCCCGTCCCGTCCTGGCCCAGCGCACCAGCCCCACCAATATCGGCCTGGCCCTGGTCAGCGCCCTGGGAGCCCACGATTTCGGCTATCTGCCCCTGAGCGGCCTGGTGGAACGCATCGGCGGAGCCATGGCCTCGCTCGAACCCATGGAACGCTACCGCGGCCACTTCCTCAACTGGTACGCGACCGCCCGACGCGAGCCCCTGCGGCCGACCTACATCTCCAGCGTGGACAGCGGCAACC
>JAJXSS010000139.1 GCA_021784455.1 Planctomycetota bacterium | reverse complement strand
GGAACTGATGCGGCCTTACTGGCGTCAGGCCGCGGTCATGATGCTCCTGCTCTTGGCAAGCATGGGCCTGAACTTGACGGAGCCGCTGTTGACCAAATACCTCATCGACCACGTCTTGAAGCTGGGCGGCCCCCGCGCTTCCGGGCCCGTGCCGGTCTGGGGCCGGGTGTTTCAAGCTACCACGCTGCTGGGCGTTCTGGTGGCCATGGTGGCCCTCGTGCAGGGGCTGCGCTCGGTGTTCAACATCTTCAATGGCCGGCTGGGCAGCCGGGTGGCCACCGCGATTACGTACGACATCCGGGGGCGGCTGGTCGAGCACCTGCAGAAGCTGGGGCTTTCCTACTACGACAAGCAGCAGATCGGGTCGCTGGTGGGGCGGGTGGCCTATGACACCGAGGCCGTGCAGGGCTTTGTGGGCCAGCTCACCGGCGGGTTCCTCCTGCAGCTCATCATGGTGGTGTGCTCGGCGGCCATGATGTTCAGCCTGGCCCCGAAGCTGGCCATCTGGACGCTCATCCCCGCCCCTTTCGTGTTCGCCGGCACGTTCGTGTTTTACCGCTTCGTGTTCCCGCATTACCGGCGCTTCTGGGACCGCTCCTCGCGCCAGGCCGGCATGCTCAACGGCCTCTTGTCGGGCATCCGCGTGGTCAAGGCGTTCGGCCAGGAGCAGCGTGAGATGGACCGCTTTGATACCTCGTCGGCGTCTCTGCGCGATGCCCGGCGCCGGGTGGATGTGTCCTCGGCAACGTTTTATCCGGCCATGTTTCTGGTGTTCCAGATGGGGGGGTGGATTGTCTGGTACGTGGGGGGCCGGGAAGTGCTGCAGGAAAACGCCGCCGCCGGAAGCGGCATCACGTTGGGCACGCTCATGGCGTTCTTCGGGTTGATGTGGATGTTCTACAACCCGCTCAATGCCCTGACCAACCTGACCAACTGGCTCACGCAGTTCACCACCCAGATGCAGCGCATCTTCGAGGTGCTGGACACGCCCGTGGATATCCGCGATGTGGCCCAGCCCGTGCGCCTGCCGCAGATGCGGGGCCAGATCGAGTTCCGCAAGGTAGTGTTCGGCTACAGCCGGCAGAACCCGATCTTGAAGGGCGTAACGTTCCGCATCGAGCCGGGGCAGAAGATCGGCATTGTGGGCAAATCCGGCTCGGGCAAGACCACGATCATCAACCTGCTCTTGCGTTTCTACGATGTGGATGATGGCCAGATCCTCATCGATGGCACCGACCTGAGGAAGGTGTCGCGCCAGGATCTGTACCAGCAGATCGGGGTGGTGCTGCAGGATCCGTTTTTGTTCCGGGGGACCATCTGGGACAACCTGGTGTATGCCCGGCCCGACGCGGGGGTGGAAGAGGTGCTGGCCGATGCCAAGGCGGGCAACTGCCACGATTTCGTGATGAAGCAGATGCACGCCTATGACACCTGGGTGGGCGAGCGCGGCGCGGGCGTGTCCGGGGGCGAACGGCAGCGGGTGTCCATCGCCCGGGCGCTGTTGGGCAATCCGCGGGTGCTGGTGCTGGATGAGGCCACCAGCAACGTGGACAGCGAGAGCGAACTCCTGATCCAGCAGGCGTTAGAAGAGCTGATCCGGGGGCGTACCGCCATCATCATCGCCCACCGCCTCTCCACGCTGCGCAACTGCGACAACATTCTGGTGGTGGAGGAAGGCCGGATCGTTGAATCCGGCCGGCACAGCGAACTGATGCAGAAGGATGGCCGCTATGCTCGGCTGGTGCGCATCCAGACCTCGGTGAGCAAGCAGGCCAGTGTGGATGCCCTGGTGTACCAGGAACTCAAGAACGATGCCCCGCCCGCGGAGCAGGAGGGGGGGGCGGCCGGGGTGACGGTCGATCCCCAGACCGGCCTGGGGCCCATCAACAGCCACCATCTGCGCTGGCTGACTCCCGGCAATGCGCGTATTCATCTGGGGAATAAGGGGGCTCTGCACGTCACCGTGCTCAACGAGCGCATCTATACCGGGGCCTTCGCCCTGCGCTGCCTGCCAGTGCGCTATCCGGCACGCTACATTTCTTTGCGCTGGCACGATGCCGAGAACCGCGAGCAGGAGGTGGGCCTGATCGCCAACCTGGCCCACTGGCCACAGGAGGCCCAGGAACTGGTGCGTGCCTCGCTGGCCCGGCGCTATTTTGTGCACACGGTCACGGCCATCCACTTCATCCGCCAATTCCAGAACTATCTGGATTTCGTGGTCGAGACCGACCTGGGCCCGCGCGAGTTCATTATGCGTTATTCCAGCCACGCGGCCCACGATTACGGCCAGACGGGCAAGATCCTGTTGGATGTGGAGGACAACCGCTACCTGATCCGGGATGTGGCCGCCCTGCCGCCGGTGGACCGGGAGCTCTTCGAAAGGTTCATCTACTGGTAGCCGATGCTATAATGGGTGAGTTCTTTGACAATTGGGGCCGAATGGCATCGACCGGACAGTATCGGTTGGTCGTGGCATGCCGAGGCGCACGCAGGCCTCGTAAAAAGCGTGCAAAACAAAACTGCCAACGACAGCAATGTCCTTGGTCGGGTCGGCTTCGCGCCGGTCCGCCTGGCCGCCTAATAGAGCGACCACGATTCGGGTAGACCCGCCTGCAAGAAGCCCGAATCGACGAACCAGCAGGCTCGCCTGACAGTGGCGTCGCAGCGCTGAAGGGCTAAAAAACACTGCGGCTGGGTGCCGGGCACGCCGCCGATGGCGTCACCGGCACCGACAATAATCGTCGGCTAAGCATGTAGAGGCGGCCAGGCGACTGCCACGGGACGAGGGTTCAATCCCCTCCGGCTCCATTCGACGAGTCACCGCGACTCGTCTCTGACCCAGACAAGGCCCGTTGCCCCCCCCGAAAGATGGCAGCGGGCCTTGTGTGTTTGGGACCCTCAGAACCAAAGCGTTGTGCAACACGGCTGCAATCCTGTAGTGATTAGTGTCGCGAGTCCGTGAGCCGCGCTTCCGGAGGCGGGGGGGGCGAAACCAAGAACCGCCGCTCCGGTAGCAGGAGAATCTTGATGGCCCGGACATCCAAGGATGGAGTGCGCCGCGCCCGGCAGGCGCGGCTGGCCTGGTGGCACCGGGCCAGGTTCGGCCTGTTCGTGCACTGGGGGTGCTACAGCGTCCTGGGGCGAGGCGAGCAGGTGCTGCTGCGTGACTTCATGCCGCTGGCCGAGTACCGGCCTTTGGCCGAGAGGTTTCATCCGGCCGCGGACTGGGCCGAGCGGATCGCCGACCAGGCGGTTCGCGCCGGCGCCCGCTACGTGGTGCTGACCACGCGGCACCATGATGGCTACTGCCTCTTCCGAACGGCCACGGATCGCTTCAACGCGATGGAGACCGGCCCGGGGCGCGACTTGGTCGGCGAATACGTCTCAGCGCTCCGAAGCCGCGGCCTGCGTGTGGGATTCTACTACTCGCTGCTCAATTGGCGGTGGCGGGGCTTCTGGAACCCCCGGAAGTACGCGGCGGACCTGCCGAAAATGGTGGACGAGGTACATCGCCAGGTGCGTGAACTGCTGACGCAGTACGGCCGGATCGACATCCTCTGGTATGACGTGGCCCAGGTGCCCGGCGGCATGACCCCCGGGGCCTTCGGGTACCGGGTGCGTCCCGTGGCGTCCTCCCCCGCCGATTTTTACCGTGCCGCGAAACTCAATGCCATGGCCCGCAAGCTGCAGCCGCAGATCCTGATCAACAATCGCAGCGGGCGGCCGGAGGATTTCGGTACGCCCGAGCAGCACATCGCACCGGACGCGGAGGGGCGCGCCTGGGAAGCGTGCATGACCATCAATTACGCCCCGAACTGGGGAAATATCCGGCACTCGCTGGCCGACAAGACGGCGGGGCAGATCCTGTACAACATGATCCAGGCCGTGCGTCTAGGCGGCAACTTCCTTTTCAACATCGGTCCGGATGCGAAAGGCTACGTCACGGCCCGTGACCGCCAGGCGCTGGACCGCATTGGCACTTGGCTCCAGACCCACGGCGAAGCGGTTTACGGCACGTCGCCCACGGGGATCTACCCGGTTCCAAGCCAGGGCCCCGGTTACCACTACGGCATGTTCACCTGCAAGGGCCACATCGCCTACTTCATCCTGTTTTACTACCCCGGCGACTACGTAATCATTTCGAAAATGGGGCCGGCCATCCGGGCGGCGACGCTGATAACAACGGGTAAGCGGCTCAAGGTCGAGCCGATGTGCAATGCCCGATGGAAGATTTCCGGGCTGCCCCAAGCGCCGCCGGGCGACCTGGCCCCGGTAATCCGCATCGAATTCGCGGCCCCGCCTCACATCCTGCCGTTTGCCGATGACCGGTGGCTGGATGGAGATTTCGGAGCGGCCGGTGTCGGGGCTGCGGCCGGTCGGTGAGCATCAACGGCGAGGGATTTGTGGCCGGGTTGGCGAGAGCTTGAGCTGCAATCATGGTCTGGGGTCCTCCAGGGTGAACGTTGTCATACCGCGGAAGTGCGCCCGGCGGCTGGCCGAGCCGGGCTCAAGTCTTTGATCGGATTTGCGCAGGCTCCCCTTACGCGCGCTAAGAGTTGCGTGCGTCCCGGGAGGATGGGGCGTTGTCCGAGCCGTCTTGATTCCCAAAGAGAGGGAGCGTGGCATCGCTTGGGGGTGGCTTGGATCGCGGCGGCCCGGATGGGTCGGATTTCGCCATCGGCGGCTTCAGGCCCGCGATGACGGGCTCCCAGCGCGACCGGCTCAGGATGCCCGGCAGCAGTGCGGCACCAAGGATCTTTGGATCCAGCCACGCGGCCTGGTCGGATGCCGTCGGCAGCAGGGGCATGCGGTCGTGAATGTGGGCCAGTTCGGGACTGGCGGCGGTGGTGATGATGGTGCAGGTTTCCAGTTCGTTGCCGTGGGGATCCTGCCAGTGTTCCCACAGGCCCGCGAAGAGCATCAGATTTCCATCGGCGCGGGTGATATAGCGGCGCTCTTTATGGGGTTTGCCGGAACCGGCCGGGACTTGCTGCCATTCGTAGAAGCCATCGGCCGGAATCAGGCAGCGGCGGTACTTCAGGGCATCACGGAAGGCTGGTTTCTCGGCCAGGGTTTCGGCCCGGGCGTTGATGAGCCGGTTGCCGATCTTGATGTCCCTGGCCCAGGGGGGGACCAGGCCCCACTTCAAAAGACGCAGCGCGCCCTGGCCCGCCGGGTTGATCAAGATGGCGGGAATCGGCCGGCCGGGGGTGATGTCCTCGGCGGGTTCGAGGTCGGGCAGGTCGAGCAGCAGGTTGAACTGCCGGGCGATCTCCCGGAGGCGGGTTTTGAGGGAATATCGGCCGCACATATTGCCTATCCTATCGATTACAGTCGGCTCAAGACTTTCGTTCTGCGCTTCGTGGTCAGCGCGACCGGCAGGATTCAGTGAAAGTCACGCGCGGGGGCCGCCAGGGCCGGCAAGGTGTCGCTGACATCCTCGAGGCGGCTGACCAGGATGTGCACGACGGGGCCATCGCGTTCGAGCCGGCCCCGGGCCAGGAGGATGGTGGCGTGGCGGGCGGCTTTGCGGTCGCGGTCGAAGATGTGGGCCCGCACGATCAGGTTGGCCTGGGCGGTTTCATCCTCCAGGGTCATGAACACGATGCCCGAAGCCGTGCCCGGGCGCTGCCGCACCAGCACCACGCCGGCTACGGCCACGGGTGATCCGGTGGGCCAGCGGGCCACATCGTGCAGTTCCCCGGCCGGCGTTACGTGCAGCCGGGTCAGATGTTCGCGCAGAAACGCCAGGGGGTGGCGTCGCAGCGTCAGGCCCACGGCGTGATAGTCGTGCGCCACCTGGCGATATTCCGATACCCCCGGAAGGACATCCTGGGATGGCGGAGGCAGGGGGTGCACGCCGGACATATCCGCAAAGAGCGGAGCTTTGGCCGGATGCAGGGCCTGTACCTGCCACAGGGCGTGCTGGCGGTCCAGGCCCATGGATGTGAAGGCATCGGCCTGGGCGAGGCAGCGCAACGCGGCGATGGGTACTGGGGCGGCGTGCCAGAGGGATTCGATATCGGGGAAGGGACCGTGGTGTTGCACGGCTGCGGCGACTCGTTCGGCGACGTCCCTGGCCAGGCCGCGGACCAGGCGCAGGCCCAGGCGTAAACAGCGGGGGGCTGATGTGTTTGAAGGCCCCCCCTCACCCCGGCCCTCTCTCTGAGGGAGAGGGGGGTAAGAATTCTCACCCAGCCTCTCCCTTGAAGACAAGGGAGAAGGGGAAGATGCATCCTCCAGCGTGCAATCCCAGGCACTGTGATTCACATCCACCGGCCGGATGGGGATGCCGTGCGTGCGGGCATCGCGCACGATCTGGGCCGGGGCGTAGAAGCCCATGGGCTGGCTGTTGAGCAGGGCACAGGCAAAGGCCGCGGGGAAATGCCGCTTGAGCCACGCGGACACGTACACCAGCAGGGCAAAACTGGCGGCGTGCGATTCGGGGAAGCCGTATTCGGAGAATCCCTGAATCTGGCGGAAGCAGCGTTGGGCGAATTCCGAGGGGTACCCGTCCTCGATCAGGCCCGTGACCAGCCTGTTGCCCAGGATCGGAACGGTGCCTTTGAGGTTCTTCCAGGAGGCGATGGCCCGGCGGAGCTGGTCGGCCTCGCCGGGGGTGAAGCCCGCGGCCGTGATGGCCAGTTGCATGGCCTGCTCTTGGAACAGGGGCACCCCCAGCGTGCGTCCCAGGACCTGCTGCACTTTTTCATCGGGATAGGTCACCGGTTCTTGGCCCCGGCGCCGGCGCAGGTAGGGATGCACCATGTCCCCCTGGATCGGCCCGGGGCGCACAATCGCCACCTCGATGACCAGATCGTAATAATTCCGGGGGAGCAGCCGCGGCAGCATGGACATCTGAGCCCGCGACTCGATCTGGAACACCCCGATGGTGTCGGCCCGGCAGATCATGTCGTAGGTGGCCTCGTCCTGTGGCGGCACCGTGGCCAAGGTCAGTTCCCGGCCGTGGTGCTGCTTGACCAGCTCAAAGCCTTTGCGAATGCAGGTGAGCATGCCCAGGCCCAGCACATCCACCTTGAGCATGCCCAGGGCGTCGATGTCGTCCTTGTCCCACTCGATCACCGTGCGGTCGGGCATGGCGGCGTTGGTGATGGGGACCGATTCGCACAGGGGCCCGCGGGTGATGACAAAGCCGCCGACGTGCTGGGAAAGGTGGCGAGGGAAGCCCTGAATCTGCCGGGTGAGGATGAGCAGCTTGTGCAGGATGGGGTCGGCCGGGTTCAGCCCCAGCTCCCGCAGGCGCGCGGCCTGAAACTCCGCCCCTGGACTGCTCCACCAGTCCTGGTTCTTGGCCAGGCGGTCCACGCAGTCCAGCGACAGGCCCAGGGCCTTGCCCACGTCGCGCACGGCCGAACGCGGGCGGTAGCTAATGACCTCGGCCGTCAGGGCGGCCCGCTGGCGGCCGTATTTGCGGTACAGGTACTGGATTACCTCTTCGCGCCGCTCGTGCTCGAAGTCGATGTCAATGTCCGGCGGCTCATCGCGTTCCCGGCTGACGAAACGCTCAAAGAGCATCTCGACCCGGTCGGGATCGACGCTGGGGACGCCCAGACAGTCGCACACGGCCGACTTGGCCGCCGCCCCCCCGCCCTGGCAGAGAATGCCCCGGCCGCGGGCGAAAACCACCAGGTCATGCACGGTCAGGAAATAGGGGGCATAACGCAGCTCTTCGATCAGTTCCAGTTCATGCTCGATCAGCCCCCGGACTTTGGCCGGCACACCATCCGGATAACGCTGGGCCGCCCCGGCCCAGGTCAGGTCGGCGAGGTGCTTCAGCGGGGACTTTCCGGGGGGCACGATCTCATCGGGGTATTCATAGCGCAACTGGTCGAGCGAAAAGCCTTGGGTCTGTCGGGTGATCTCGATACTGCGCTCGAGGGCCCCCGGAAACTCGGCGAACAAGCGGGCCATCTCCTGAGGCGGTTTCAGATATCGTTCCGCATTGGGGTAGAGCAGGAAGCCCGCCTCATCCAGGGTGCAGCCGTGGTGGATGCAGGTCAGCACATCCTGCAGCGGCCGGCGGTGGGGGAGGTGGTAATGCACATCGTTGGTCGCCACCGGATGGACGCCGGTATAGGCACACAGATCGGCCAGGCGCTGCAGATAAGCCCGGTCATCCTGGCCGTAGGGGCAGTTCATGGCCAGCGACAGCCGCTCACGCCCGAACACTCCGGCCAGGCCGCGCATCATCTGGATGAAAGCCTCATCCGGCACCCAGCCGGAGATGGCAGGCGGGGGTACCAGCACCGCCAGCAGCCCCTCCTGATGCTCGATCAAGTCATGCAGGGTCAGATGGCACTGGCCCTTGGGGGCCTGACGCTGGCCCCGGGTCAGCAGGCGGCACAATCGGCCGTAGGCGGCGCGATCGGTGGGGTAGACAAGAATGTCGCGTGTGTGTTGTAAACCATGGGGGTCGGAGGGGTTTGGGGGCCCACCCTCCCCCCGGCCTTCTCCCTGAGAGAGCGGGGGGGCTTCACTCGTCAGCCGCAAGCGGCAGCCGACGATCAGCCGCACCCCGGCCGCCCGGGCCGCGATGTGAGCCCGGACCATCCCCGCCAGGGTGTTGGTATCGGTGATGGCCAGGGCCGGGTAGCCCAGTTTGGCCGCCTGGGTCATCAGTTCCTCGGCATGGCTGGCTCCGGTGAGGAAGGTGAAGTTGGTGGTGCATTGCAGTTCCACATAGGCCGCAGACGCGGCGGCCGGGACGGGGAGTTCATGGGTTGGCTGCTGTCGCGCCACACGCCAGGGATGCGGCCACGCTTTGGAATCAGGAAGGTCAGGCATGACGATCTTTCAGCCCCAACGGGGCGGTGGGCTGTAGCCACGAGTGGAGCGCAGCGGAACTCGTGGTAAGGAGTACTTCCATCAATTTTTTATCTTCTGCCTTGGCCGTCCTTGCAGGGCGGCCAAGGCAGAAAGAAAACAATAAAAACGTTCTTTCCCACGGGTGACGTCCGCCCAGAGGCGGACTTCACCCGTGGCTACATTCCTTCGCCCCTTTGGGGCTCAGCCTGTAGGGTGGGTCAAGTCTTCGGACCCACCCTCTTCTAAGCCCAGACTCCGTGGATAAACCACTGATTCACTTCCACCAGCCGATACACCCACAACCACTGGCCGGCATCATCCTGCACGCAGTAATAATCCCGCCCCCGGATTTGTCCCCGGATTTGCCCCCGGAATTTTTTCCCGTCGTCGTGTTCGGCCCCAGGGGAGTTGTGGGGGATGGTCCACCATGCTGGGCCCACGCGTTCGGGCCCCAGGCTG
>JAJXSS010000138.1 GCA_021784455.1 Planctomycetota bacterium | reverse complement strand
CAGGCCTGTCGTAATGAACTGCACCGCGTTGACCAGCCGGTCCTGATGGCTGGGGGCCTGGCGCTCGTACATGAGCGCAAAGCCCTCCTCCTGCGGCCGGCCCCGGGTCAGGCGGTGTCCCAGTGCCCCCAGCCAGCAGCCTTCGGCCGTCAGCAGCACCAGCCACCCCAGAACCAGTTGCCAGGGAGCGAACATCGCCAGGTTGTCCAGCACCACCATGATGCTCAGCCAGCCGATCACGCCGGCCAGGGCAATTCCCAGGAACCAGACCCCCTGCACCATCAGCCAACGCCGGCGGATGGCCGCCACTGTGGCGAGAACGGCAGAGGCGTTTTCGATTTCCGAATTTCGATCTTCGATTTCCATGCCGCACCTCCCCGAAGAGGAATTCAATTGAATCGCCGCGACGCCAAGGGCGTCTTGGGCGGAAGGAAGGAACAATCCAAACGGTCATTCATGGCGGGTGCTTTTGTACACCTCATTGCAATTAATCAATGCCTTTCCTTCCGAACTTGGCGCCTTGGCGGTCCAATTCTGTTTTCATGCCAGCCGTGCCCGGCGGCGCAGGAGCCACTCGGTGCACAGAAGCCCCAGAAACAGTGTGATCAGTCCCGGGTTCCGCCAGAGGGGGTGAACTTCCATGCGGGCGGTGGTCACCGGCTGGCCCGGCAGATCCCGGGCCCACGCCGCCACCGCCGCTGGCGGCAGCACCCGTCCGCCGGTGGCCTGGGCCACGCGGCTCAAGTATTGCAGGTCCGGCCGGGTGTGCATCATCTCGATGTCCGGGCGGTCCACCTCAACGGTCAGTACGGCCGTCTGAGCCACGGCGGATTCCGAAGCATCACGCGGCTCCGCACTCACGCAGATATCCCAGCGGCCGGGGTCGGCTGCTCCCAGGCTGGCCTGCCAACGCCCCGGCGCCACCTCGGCCAGCGTCACCGGCAGCCGCTTGCCTGATTCATGAACCGCCACCGCGGCAAGGCGGTAGGAGGGGGCAAGGGGCAAGGTGCTGGCAGGAGAGGATTCGGAGGGCGACTCGCTCTCCCGGCGCGTGGGATCGCTTCTGCTTGCCTCTTGCCCCTTGCCGGGCGTGCCCGGTGTCCCTGCTATTTCGGCCGTAAATCGGATGGTATCTCCGCTGCGGTAGCGGTAGCGGTCGGTGCCCAGGGTCAGTTGCGGAACTGTGTCTTCGTGCTGGCCGCGGGCCACCCAGCGCACCAGTTGGCTCCAGAAGCGCTGATAGAAAGAGGTATCCCCCGTAAACCCGCCGACGATTTGACGCCAGCGCCAAGTGGTATCGACCGTAAAGACCACCGTCCGGCCGCTGCCCACCTGCTGGCTGATCATCACGGGCATGCCCGCCGCGGTGGAGCCCTGCGGCCCAGCCACCTGCGGGTCCACCGCCAGCACCTCCGCCCCGGGCTTGACCGCTGCGATGCGGGCGCACCCATTCAGGGCCGGCAGGGCCTGATAGAACGCCATGTCCCGGTCCCGGTCGCCGGTCAGGTGAAAAATAGGGCTCTCCTGGCCCGCGGGGGTCAACTTGAGGTTAAAGGGCCGCTCGATCTGCGGATTGACCGCGGCGGAGAACTCTATCGGCAGGATGTCGCGCAGGTCGGTCCGGCCAAAGCCCTGAGGACCGAAACTGCGGTAGCCTCCGGCCAGTACCAAACCCCCGCCCTGGTGGGTGACCCAGTTGCGCAAGGCTGCGATTTCGGCGGCCGAAAAATACGAGGCCTCGATGTCGCCCAGGATGACCACATCCACCCGCCCCAGTTGCTCGGGCAGCAGCACCCCCGGCGAACCGCTGTCGGCTCCGGGCACGGTGGTGCGGACCACCGAGATCACATTAAGATCGGGATCCTCGGAAAGAGCCTCGCGGATGAACTTGCCCTCCCATCGCAGCACCCCGTCGATGTAAAGAACGGTCAGGGCCTTGGCCCGCACGAGGAGCGGGAAAGTCTGGCGATTGTTGTCCAGGTCGGTTTCCTGGCCCCCCGGCAGCGGGCCCACCTGCACGGTGTAGGTGAACCGGCCGGCCTGGGTGGGGGTGAACTCGATATCCTCGCGGGCCAGCGTGTCGCCCGCGTGCCACGTGACCTGCCGGGCAGCCACCGGTTTGTCTCCCAGTAGAATGGCCAGCGGGAACGTGGGCGTGCTGCCGGCGGCCAGCCCGGAAGCCGCAATATCCACCCGCACCCGCACGGTGTTACCCACCAAGGCCCGGCTGTTGGTGGCCACGGCCTGGATGGCCAGATCGGGGGCCCCGGCCGACGCGCCTTCATCGCTTCCCAGGGGCACCGTGAACACGGGCAGGCGAAGTTGCGCCAGCGCCGCATCGTCATGGGCGGCGTCCGCTTCGGCCAGAGGATCGATTTCGTTGCCATCGCTTAACAGCAGGATGCCATCGGCACGCTGACCGCGCAGGTCACGCTGCACCCGGAGCAGGGCCGCCGTCAGCGGGCTGCCTTCCACTTCGGGCTGACGCGGCAGATGCCCCGCCTCCAGCGCCTTGCCGGTCACATCGAAGTAAAGCACCTCATGGTTGGTGGCCAGATCCCCGGCCACCGGGCCCTGCAAAAGGTCCAGGGCCGCCGCATAGCGCGAACGGGACCCGCTGGCCCCCGCCGGGGCCGACATGGACCGGCTGTTGTCGAGCACCACGGCCAGGATGGGCTTTTCCTCGTGCCGGTGCAGGCTCACCCAGACCGGGTGCCCCAGCGCAACTAAAAGGCACAGAATTGCCCCGATCCGCAGCGTCAACAGACCCATCCTCAGCACTGGCGACCGCTCTTGATCGCGTCCTCCCAGCAGGTACGTGGCGATCACCGCTACGATGGCCGCGCCTACAAGAAGCACCAGCGGCCAGGAAAAGCCGGTGGCGTCCAGACGCAGGATGGCAAGGCTGGACATCATGCCGCCTGGGTCTCCCACTGCCGATCGTCTTCTCGATGGCGCCGCAGGCTCCGGATCTGGTTGGCCACCAGCGTCTCGATCAGCACCGCCGCCAGGGCCAGCCACAGCAGCGTGTCCCAGATACCCCGGCCTGACGTCTGGGCCGCCAGAATGCTGGTCAGGGACGGCATCGGGCCCCGCCGGGGCAGATCCACTTCATGCAGCCGCCACCGGCCGGCCAGGGCCTGAAGCGAGCTGAGCTTGACCACACCCGGCAGGGCTTCGCTGGGCGGTACATTGGCCGCCAGCAGCTCACCAGGCCGCCGGCCCGGGCCCCCATCCAGACGACCATCCGACCGCACGTTCATGCCCTTGAGTTGCACGGTGTAGAAGCCCGGCTGGGCCACGGCCCGCCCCGGCAGGTAGGCCACCGCCGCCGCGCCTTCGATGCGGATGCTGGCCGTCAGCCGCCCCCCATCCGGCGCCGTCACCCAGAGCGGCTTGGAGGTGTCCCAGCCTCCGTGCACAAGGTCCACCGGCTGCCCCACTTCCACCGGCAGATTGGGTGTCCCGCCGCCGGCCAGGTACATCGTCAGCCGGCTTAACAGTGGAATAAACACCCGGCGCAGGGGCAGGTTCGTCCAGGCCGGCGTGGGGGCCGTCCCCATCAGGAGTACCCGGCCCTTGCCATAGGCGTGCTCTACCAGAAGCGGCAACCCGCGGTCCATCGCTGCCAGGACCCAGCAGTCCCCCGGTGCCGTGGCCCGGGGAGTGATCTTGTAGCAGCGGTAGATGCTGATCGTCGCCAGACTTGAGCGCAGGGCCCCGGCAAAGCGCTGCAGGGCGGGTTGGTGTTCATCGACAGTCAGGATGTGCAGGGCCTGGTCGGCCGGACCCACCTGCTCAAAACCCACTGGGCCCGAGAACGTGGCCGGCATCAACCCCCCCAAGGGACGCGCGGCTGAACCGATCAGGCGATTGTAAAAGTCGAGGTCTGCCTGGTCCCCCATGAAGATCGCCAGCCCGCCGCCGCGTGCGACGAAGTTCTCCAGCCGCTCCACCTGGCTGGCCGGCAGGTCGCGCACGTTGCACAGGATCACCACGCGGTAGGTCGAAAGCTGGGTGCGGGCAAGGTCCGAGGCGGGTACCACATCGGGCCTGAGGCTCTGGGCCTGCTCGCCGGTGGCGCCCGAGGCCAGCAGGGCGGCCCGCAGGAAGAATCCCGGGGCCTGCCTCCGCAGCGTAGCGTTGGCGGTATCCGCATCCGCCTGCCCGTCTACCAGCAAGAGCGGCAGATCGGCGATGGCGCGGGCGGCGAGGAAGATCTCTGATCTCGGACTTCCGATTCCTGATCGAAGGGAAGAGGAATCTCCCCCCGGTCTTGCCGCTTTGTGGCCGGTGAACCCGGCGACGATCCGGTGGTCTCCGGGAGTGGCGAAGATCACCGGCACGTGGGCCACGGCAGGGCTGAAGGCCGGTACGGTCAAGGGCTGTGAGGAAATCTCCTTGCCGTCGAGCTGGACCGTCAGACGCGGACGGACGAGTGCCGGCCCATAATTCACCGCGTGTACGGTCAGCACGTTGGGCTGGCCCACCACGGCCGAGCCTTGGCCCAGCTCCAGGTCATCAAGGACGCACGCCGCCGTCGGCGGTGTGCCCACCGGAACACACAGCACATCAACGGGCAAGTCCGGCTGCACCAGCGGCTGCTTGCGCCAGTCCGAATCCTGCATGTCGGAAAGCACGATGACCGCCCGCGTGCGCTGGGGCGAATTGTCGAACAGCCGGGCTGCCAGGGCCAGGGCCGAAGTCGGGTCGCCCGCTGCCTGGGTGGGGGTCAGGCTGGCCACCTCGGATGCCAGTCCTGCCAGGTCTTTGCTGAGGGCGGGCTGGCTGGGCCGGCCGCCGCCGTAAACCCGGCCGGTATAAGTGATGAGGGCCGCCCGATCCCCCGACACCAGGTGGTGGACGAGATCCAGCGCCATGTCCCGCGCTTCGACAAACTTCGATGCCCCGGCATGGCCGCGGCCTGTCGGCCCCCCGGCTGCCCCCGGCCCGGACATGGAAAGGGAATCGTCCAGCAGAATCACCACGTCCCGCGACCCTGCCCGCCGGGCCAGACCAAACAAGTCCAGGATGGGCTGGGCGGCCGCCAGAGCGATGCACAGGCACGCCGCCATCCGCAACAGCAGCAGAATCAGCCGCCTCAGTCGCAGCCGCCGCTGCGAGCGGAGGATGGACTGCGTGAAGAACCGGTTGGTCGAATACAACATCACCGTCCGATTGCGCCGCTGATACAGGTGCAGCACCAGCGGCACGCCCGCGGCCAGCCCGAAGAGCAGAAATAGCGGTGACAGAAAAAGCATGGACTATTTTGGACGAAGATTCCCTCAACCACCAAGGACACCAGGAACACCAAGCTCAGAGAACTCTTCTTCTCATTCTTTGTGCTCTGGGTGTTCTTGGTGGTTCAATTCTTTGCATTCCTTCGTATTTTCGCGTCTTCGTGGTTCCATATCTCGGTCTCACCGCGTCCGCCACGACAAGTAGCGGGTCAGCACCGTTTCCGGCGGCACATCGGTCATGGTCCGCACCAGGTGCACGTTCTGGCGGCGGCAGCCCTCATCCAGCCGGGTCAGAAAACGCCGCACTTCCTGCCGCACCAGTTGCCCCACGAGGGCCGGTTCGGCCTCGAACTCCGCGTTCGTCTCCATGTCGCGCAGGATGGTGATGCCGCGGCCGGCCAGGCCCAGGTCGAACGTCACCTCGCGGCGGTCCAGCACCTGAAAAACCACCACGTCGTGCCCGGTATGGGTCAAGCGGCCCAGGGCGCCGAGGGTGGCCTCCGGATCATCGAACAGGTCGCTCAGAACGATCACCAGACTCTTGCGTTTGATGGCTGCGGCCAGGGTGTTGATCACGGCGGGCAGGGCCGTTCCTCCGGCCGGGGCCGCCGATTCCAGGGCCCGGCAGATGGATAAGATCTGACTGGGCGTGGCCCGCGGCGGTAATTGCCGCACGATCCGGTCGGCCGCCAGAAACAGTCCCGCACTGTCCCCCTGCGTGATCAAGAGATGGGCCAGGGCCGCCGCCAGCACGCTGGCATAGTGATACTTCGAGTTCCTACCCCTTTCCCCGTCAATTCCGGGGGCGGGGAGGGGTCTTTGGGAGGGTGAGGCTGCGTCCGAGTCGAAACCGCGGGTCAGATTCCGGGGGCTCAAAGATTCGCCCCCGGCCTCCTTGTCATTGGGGACCTGAGCTGTTTGCGGCCCCGCCCACGCCATCGAACGCGAAGAGTCCAGCAGCAGGAACGCCCGCAGGTTCGTTTCCTGCTCGTACTGCTTGATCACATACCGATCGTTGCGGGCCAGGGCCTTCCAGTCCAGATGCTTGGGATCGTCTCCGGGGGTGTAGGCCCGGTGCTGTACGAACTCCACTGAAAGCCCCTGGTGCGGGGAGCGATGCAGGCCGTGCAGGGCACCCTCCACCACCCGGCGGGCCACCAAGGGCAGCCCACGCAGGCGATCCAGAAGCTTGGGATCAAGAAGTTCAGTGGGCATGGGCTACGCTTCGGGGATGCTTTCCAGCAACTTGCCGATCAGGACATCCGAGTTCATCCCCTCTGCCTCGGCCGCGAAATTGGTCAGTACCCGGTGCCGGAGCACCAGCGGCGCCACCGACCGCACGTGCTCGGCCGAAACGTTCGTCGTTCCACTCAAGACCGCCCGGGCCTTGGCCCCCAGCACCAGGTATTGCACCGCCCGCGGGCCCGCCCCCCAGCCCACATACTGCTTGATGAAGGCCGGGGCCGTGGCATCGTTGGGCCGCGAGGCCCGGGCCAGACGCACCGCGTAGCCCGCGACGTGGTCCGACACCGGCACGCGGCGCACGATCTGCTGCAACAGCAGCACATCCGCAGCATTCAGCAGCCTCGCCGGCTGGCCGTTGTGGTCGGCCGTCGTCGCCTTGGCGATGGCCAGTTCCTCCTGGGCCGAAGGGTAGTCCACCTTCAGGGCGAACATGAACCGGTCGAGCTGCGCTTCCGGCAGCGGGTAGGTCCCTTCCTGCTCGATCGGGTTCTGTGTGGCCAGCACGAAGAAGGGCTCGGGCAGGGCATAGGTCTGGTTGGCCACCGTCACCGACCGCTCCTGCATGGCCTGCAGCAGGGCGGCCTGGGTCTTGGGCGGCGTGCGGTTGATCTCATCCGCCAGGATGATCTGCCCGAACACCGGCCCCTGGATGAAACGAAACACCCGCTTGCCCGTGGTCCGGTCCTCTTCCAGTACCTCCGTACCGGTGATGTCGGAAGGCATCAGGTCGGGGGTGAACTGGATGCGCTGGAACGACAACTCCAGAATCTCCGCCAGCGTGCGCACCATGAGTGTCTTGGCCAGACCGGGCACGCCGATCAGAAGCGCGTGCCCCTGGGCGATTACTGCCGCCAGCATGTCGTCCAGCGTCTGCCCCTGGCCGATGATGCGTTTGGCCAGTTCCCCCCGCATGGCCGCATGGGTGCGGGCCATGGTGTGCAGGACCTGGAGTTGTTGGTCGGGGGTAGTGGAGGTCATGGGAGCGGTTGACGAGGTTGTGGTCATGGAAAGCAATCGCGGGGGGTGACTGGCGAGGCGGTTAACGGGTTTGAGGCCCCGGTTCGGTCTGATCTGACCGGTGAACCCATTAACCAACCCGCCTGGGGCGGACTATTGCATGGCATACACCACCATGTTGGTACCCAGTTTGATGGCGTCGGCCGAGTCGTACGATCGGGCATACACACTGAAAACCTGGGCCCAGCCATCCGACAGGCCCAGTTTGCTGTACAGGATCGCCGCCCGGCCATTGATCATCACCGCCTCGATCTGCGGCTGGACCGGCCCCTTTTCCAGGTTCACGTGGGCCGAGGTCATGTGGTAAAAGCACGTATAAATGGGATGGCCCGGGGGCAGCACTTTCAGCGGGGCATCGGGGAACATGGTCCGGCACAGCTTGCGGAAGGCGATGTCGAACTCCACCCGCCCCGCTGCGGCGTCCGCGATCAGCGTGCCGCCCGTGGTCAGGTAGCGCCGCAGGATCGCCACTTCCTCCTTGGAGAAGCGGGGGTCCCAGGTACCGGTCAGGTAAAGCAGCGGATAGCTGAAGATCGTCGGATCCTTCAGTTCCAGCACCTTGCGGTCAAACGAGACGGCGATCGAGGTGTTGGAGGCCAGATCCTTCAGAAACAGCGGCACCGCCGAGGGGTTGGGGTCCCAGTTGCCGTTGTGGACGAGCTGGGCCAGGACAAGCTGCTCACGCGGCCGGATCGTGGGCCCCGCCACCTCCTGCGTGTGCGACAGGAACTTGGCGAAGCGCATCTCCGCCGTCACGTAGGTCATGATGTTCAGGCCCAGCTTCGTCGAGTCTTCCGGCGTCACCCGGGCCACTGCGGGGTTGTTCCACTGGTTCCAGCCGCAGGCCAGGTCCTCGCGGCTCACGATCACCGCGGCCCGCGTGCCGATGGTCACCGCCTCGAGCCGCGGCAGCCCCACAGTCTCCCCGGCATGTGTATTCCCAGGGGCTATTCCGGGGGCGGGGGCCAGGTAATGCACCGCTGTGATGCGGTAGTTGGCCGTGTAGAGGGGATGATCCGGCGGCAATCTGCGCAGTTCGTAATGCGGGAACATCCGGGCCAGTTCCTCCCGCGCCGACTGGAACGCCGCATCCTGCCCGCAGCAGTTGATCAGCAGCGTGCCGCCGTTTAGAACGTACGCGGCCAGGGCCTGACGCTGATCCTGGGTCAGGTTCAGCGGATACAGGGCGCACAGATAAAGAATGGGGGTCTTGTGCTGGAGGTTGGAGTTGAACTCACGCACCACCGTCTGGATGTCAAGCTGCTCCCAGCCGTACCAGAGATTGAGGTTCCGCCGCGCATTCTGTAGAAGCTGATCCACCGCCCCCGGAGAGCCCAGCCACCCGTCAAAACTGAACCGGCTCAGGTTGGCAATCAGCAGCGGCGGCGCCGGCGGGCGCTTCTTCTCTGTCCGCCGCTGGGGCGTCACCGGCAGCGGCAGGGGGGGGAAGCCCTCCGCCCCTTTGGTGAAATGCGGTTTTTGCCTGGGCGGCGTGCCCCACATGGTCATCCGCGGCTCGGCCCCCTGGGCCACCCCAGCCCCCACCACCAGGGCCATCAGCAGATACAGCCCGATGGCCTGCACCTTGCACCGGCGGTTGCGCATGTGTGGTCTCCGGCCCGGACGGACTCCAGGGCTAACGCTGGACACCACAGTTTATTGTATCGACCAGCCCCGTGGGTACGCGGATGTGCCTATTCATTAGCCTTCGGCCGGCTCGATCGTGACGCTCAGGTTGCGGCTGGTGAACTGCTGCTGGATCAACTCGGCCCGTTCCTGGTGGGTCGTCAGCAACAGGGCCACGCCGCTCTCATGCGCCTCCAGGGCTCGCAACGCGGAATCCTGCTTGGACAGATGGACGATCATCTGGA
>JAJXSS010000137.1 GCA_021784455.1 Planctomycetota bacterium | reverse complement strand
CCGCCCGCTCCATGCCCCGCTTCACCCCCATGGGATTCACCCCCGCCGCCACCACCCGCAGTCCTTCCCGCACCAGGGCCTGGGCCAGCACCACCGCGGTGGTGGTGCCGTCGCCGGCCTTGTCCCCGGTCTTCTTGGCCACCTCGATCACCATCTTGGCGCCCATGTTCTCAAAGGGCGCGGGCAACTCGATTTCCTTGGCCACGCTCACGCCGTCCTTGGTGACGGCGGGGTTGCCGTAGGATTTCTGCAACACCACGTTGCGCCCGGTGGGGCCCAGCGTCACCTTGACCGCCTGGGCCAGTTGCTCCAGCCCCTTGCGCAGGTGTTGCGCCGCATCCGTTCCATAAAGCATCTGCTTCTTCGCCATGATTCCGGCTCCAAATTCAGTAGTTGAACCACGAAGTCACGAAAGGAGAGGCACTTGGTGCGGCCTTAACACGATTTCTTGTTCTCTTCGTGTTTTCGTGCCTTCGCGGTTAGTCTTCCTCAATCTTCAACGATGCCCAGCACTTCGCTTTCACGCAGGATCAGGTGCTTTTCCCCGTCGATCTCGATCTCCGTGCCGCTGTACTTGCCGTACAGGACCGTGTCACCCTTTTTGATCAGGAGCGGGGTGCGGTCGCCTTTGTCCGAGGTCTTGCCCGGGCCCGCGGCGACTACCTTGCCCATCAGGGGCTTTTCTTTGGCCCCCTCGGGCAGGTAAATGCCATTTTTGGTCTTCGTTTCAGCCTCGTGGGGCAGAACCAGCACACGGTCTTCCAGAGGCTTGACGATCGTCTTGGTCGCAGTTGCCGTAGCCATGAGTCTCTCCATGATTCCGAGAAAATTGCCGGGGCTAATTCCCGGGGGTACGGTGGGTCCATTCATCAGACCCACCTCTTGGTGTCGTGTGGATAGTGGTTTGCGGCCGAAAGCGGCCTAACCCACCACGTCGGTCCTTGTCCTGCTTACATCATGCCGCCCATGCCGCCCATGCCACCCATGCCGCCCATGCCGCCCATCCCGCCCATGCCACCCATCCCCCCGTGGCCATGGCCGTGACCGGCGTGGTCATCCTTGTCCTGCGGCTTTTCGGTGACGATGCAGTCGGTGGTCAGAAGCAGCGTGGCTACGGAAGAGGCGTTTTCCAGGGCCGTGCGGTCCACCTTGGCCGGGGTGATGATCCCTTTGGCCACCATATCCCCGTATTCCAGGTTCAGGGCGTCGAACCCGAAGCTGCCCTTGCCTTCCATTACCTTGCGCACCACCACGGTGCCGCGTTCGCCGGCGTTGTCGGCGATGGTCTGGGTGGGAACGGCCAGAGCCTTCCGGACCAGTTCCACGCCGGCCGCCTCGTCATCGTTGGCCGTGGGAATGTTCTTGAGGGCCTCGATGGCGCGGAGAAAGGACACGCCGCCGCCGGGCACAATTCCCTCGGCCACTGCGGCCCGGGTGGCGTGCAGGGCGTCCTCGACGCGGGCCTTCTTCTCTTTCAGTTCCGCTTCCGAAGCCGCGCCCACATACACCTGGGCCACGCCGCCGGCCAGCTTGGCCAGCCGCTCCTGCAGCTTCTCGCGGTCATAGTCCGAGGTGGTCACCTCGATCTCGCGGCGGATCTGCTCAATCCGGCCCTGAATCTTCTTGGACTCGCCGGCGCCTTCGATGATGGTAGTGTTGTCGGCGTCGATGACGATCTTCTTGGCCATGCCCAACTGGCCGATTTCGACCTTGTCCAGTTCGATGCCCAGGTCCTTCATGATGGCCTGGCCGCCGGTCAGGATGGCGATGTCTTCCAGCATGGCCTTGCGCCGGTCGCCGTAGCCCGGGGCCTTGACCGCACAGATCTGCAGCACGCCCCGCAGCTTGTTGACCACCAGGGTGGCCAGGGCATCCCCTTCGATATCCTCGGCGATGATCAAGAGGGGCTTCTTGGCCTGCTGAACCTTCTCCAGCAGGGGGACCAGCTTCTGGATGCTGGAGCTCTTGTCCTCAAACACCAGGACCAGGCACTTCTCCAGTTCCACGGTCATTTCGTCGGTGTTGGTGACGAAGTTGGGCGAGAGGAAGCCGCGGTCGAACTGCATGCCTTCTACAACGTCGACGTAGGTCTCCAGGCTCTTGCCCTCTTCCACCGTGATCACACCATCCTTGCCGACCTTCATGAAGGCGTCGGCCATGATCTGGCCGATTTCGCGGTCATTGTTGGCGCTGATGGCGGCCACGTTGGCGATGTCATCTTTGCGGCTGACATCAATGGGCTTGGCCTGCTTCTGGATGCTCGCCACCACCGCCGCGACGGCCTTCTTCATGCCCCGCGCCAGGCCCTGGGCATCCACGCCGCCGGTCACGTACTTGAAGCCTTCCTTCAAGAGGGCCTCGGCCAGCACGGTGGACGTGGTGGTGCCATCGCCCGCCTTGTCCGAGGTTTTGCTGGCGGCCTCCTTCACAAGCTGGGCGCCGGTGTTCTCGAACTTGTCGGTCAGCTCGATTTCCTCGGCCACGGTCACGCCGTCCTTGGTGACGGTGGGGCCGCCCCAGCTCTTGTCGAGCACGGCATTGCGGCCGCGGGGACCCAGGGTCTCCTTGACCGCCGCCGCCAGTTTTTCCACGCCTGCCAACAGCTTTTGCCGGGCTTCCACGTCGAAGACGAGTTCCTTGACAGCCATCTGTCACTCTCTCCATTTGCGGGGTGATGCGATGATCAAATCCATTATGACCTGCCGTTCGGGATGAATCAGCAGCGTCACTGCGATGCCGCTTCTTCTGCAACGCGGGTGCCGGGAAGACGGGTTGCCTCGGGCGGGGCTGTCGCAGCCGGGGACAAACAGAACGTTATATTAGTAATCTAGTGCCATATATATTCTTATAAATTTGTCACAGCCCAGATGGAGTGCCTGCAAACTGTTTACGGATCCAATTTGGCACAAGCCACCTATCTGTCATCGTGACAGGCAGGGGGGGGTAGAGGTGTCAGTTCTGCCAGAGTGACAGGTAAGGGGCCATTGGTTCGAACAATGCGGCGGCCACATCCGAAGGAGAGGGGGGCCGGTTCGGCCCCGGCTACGGCAGCGCCATGACCACCGCCCCGATGCCGACCAATGTGCCACCGACAACCACCTTCCAGGACAGTTTCTCGTGCAGGAAAACCAGGGCCAGGACAATGGCAAAAACCACGCTCAGCTTATCCACCGGCGCCACGCGCGAGGCCGGGCCGAGTTTCAGGGCCCTGTAATAGCACAGCCAGGAAAACCCGGTGGCGATGCCGGACAAAACGAGCCAGACCACATCCTTCCAGGGCAGGCTGCTCGGCCGGACCCATTCCTGCCGCGCGGTCAGGATCAGTAAAACGACACAAAGGATGACGATCGTACGGATGAACGTCGCCAGGTCCGAGTTGATCTTGGCGACCCCCAACTTACCGAAGATGGCCGTCAAGCCGGCGAAGAAGGCCGATCCCAGCGCGAATGCCTGCCAGTGACTGAGAATTTTCATGGGTACCCTTGAAAATGGCCGCGATGGGGAAACGGTCGAGGTCGAGAGTGCCCGCGGCGGCAGGCACTTGTTGACTGGCCCCGCGGCCGGTCGCGAGAAGGATGGCGGGGGAGCGCCCGATGGGGAGCCCCTCGAACTTAATTATTCGGATGCGGTGCAGGCGTTTCGGCCTGGCCGGTGAGCTTTACAAGAAGTTCCTTGATTTCTTTCTGGTGCTCCTGCATGGCCTGGGCGTTGCCCGGAATGCCATCGTCGACGCGCACCACCTTGCCTTGACTGATGAACACCGTGTGGGGAATCGTGGACACGCCGTAAGCCTCCCCGGCCTTGCCCGCAGTATCCAGCAGAACCGGGATGGTCAGCTTGCTCTGGGCGACGAAGGCCTTGACCTGGGCCGGATCTTCCTGGAGGTTGACGGCATAGATGGACACGGGCAGTTTCTTCTGCAGAACCCAGTCGCGGATTTCCTGCAGTTTGGGCAGGCTCACCCGGCACGGCCCGCACCAAGTGGCCCAGAAGTCCAGGATGATGACCTTCGACTTGTCATCCTGCAGTTTGTAGGGCTTACCCTCCAGCGTCTCCAGCGTGAGGGGCGGCGCATCCTTGCCTAGCAGCGGGCTTTCGCCCTGGCCGGAAAGGGCGGCCAGCGATGACACAGCCTGCGACTGCGACACATCCAGCGCCAGATCCTTGGGATTGATCGGCTGGTCCAGGGTCGTCGTGGGGAAGACGTAGGTCAAAGAGACGGCGGCAGTTTCGCCGCTCGCCGGCGGGACCGGCATTTCGAGCGTGGCCGCGGTCAGCAGATGGGTGTGGGTGTTGACCCGCAGGCTCCAGGTACCTCCGTGCGCATCCACGAAGGACAGCACGCTGATGCCCGGGTGCTGCGCGTCGCGGGTCAGTTCAAGTTTGGTGGCGGGGGCCCCGGCCAGGGCCGCGATGGGATCATCGGCCAGCAGGAATGTCCAGTCTGGCATGGCCGGTTGGTCCAGGGCCGAACGCAACGGACCGGGCAAGGCCAGTTGCAAGGACTTGGCGTCCAGTTTGGCCGGGGCCTTCAGTTCCAGGTGGCGGCCCGGGAAGCTGGCGACCACCAGCCGCAGCTTTTTGCCATCACTGGCGAACTGGAAATCCGGCCGGTCCAGCAGGAACTGCCCGCTGGCCCGGTCCAGGGCGATGCGATAGTCGAAAGACTCCGTGCGGGTGATGCGGCCATTGCGTTGGATGGCTTTGAAAACAGCCTTGCCCTGGTAGGTCTTGGCTTGGTGATAGGTCCGGGCCACCGCCTCGGCCAGGGCCGCGGCCTGATCCGGACCCGGCCCATCGGCACGCACGGCCAGAGTGCCAGCCAGCAGGCCCAGCAGAGCCACGCAGGAAATGATCGGTTGACGCATGGAAAACTCCCTGGTGATGGGCCGGGCGCCGATGGCGACTCTTTCCCGTGGGGATTAGGCATTGCCCGATCCCTGCCCATGAAAACCTACTCTAGGCTTTGCCGACCCGGCAAACAAACAGAGTGCCTGCTCCTTATTGCGGGTTTGCGCCACCTTATCGGGGGCCTTCTCTGCTCCCCCCACAGTTGCCCGGGCGAAGATTTGGATAAGGGGTGTTGCCAACGCCCCAAGGAGCGCGACCCCGTTGCCGCCTTGCGGTTAAGCAACAGGGGCCGGCTCACCCCCGCCCGCCGTTTCCGCCCGGCATCCGAACCCCCCCAAACCTGCCTCGGGACGACGCCCGCCGGAGGATCAGACTCGCCCGTTCAGCCCCGGGCGCTCTTGCTTGGGCCGGTGTACTTCTCCGAGTGTCCAAGATGCATCTCGAAATTGCGGCGGTACGCTTCGTAAATCTGGTCTTTGCCCTGGAGGATCAGCAGGTTCTCGGCATTGTGTTCCTCGGCCGCTCTTGTGAAGTTGAAGCTGCCGGTGATAATCGTCCGGCCATCGATCAGGATGATCTTGTTGTGCGCGATGGCGTGCCGGGCGTCGATGTAAACCGGAATGCCCTGATTCCGCAGAAAGGTGGCGCTGGAGTATCGGGCGGTTCGGTTCTCCTTGTCCAGAACCACGGTGATGTTTACCCCGCGCCGATGGGCCGCGACCATCGCCCGGGCAATCGGCGCTGAAGTGAAGCTGTAGGCTTGCACCAGGATGGTCTTGCGGGCCTGGTTGATCTGATCCACGATCGCCTGGGTGCAGCCGCCCCGGGGGGAAAAATAGACGGAGATTCCATCCTGGGTGGCCGCCGGCGCGCCCAGCCCCGGGCCGGTGCACGCACTCCAGATAACCAGCGTGGTCAGGACCACCAGCAGAATGGCCGTCGTCAGTCGGGAGGCACGCGGGCGGGCCATGAGGTTCTCCTGGGCATGGGGGCGCGGGCTCAGGGGCGGTACGCAACCCGCTGCACCCGCAGCCTGTGGCCCAGGCGCCGGTCGCCGCCCCGCCGCGGTGGAGTGCTTCCGGCCCCTTCCATCTGGCGATGCTGTGCCGGCCTGCGGCTGCCGTGCGACCCTGGGACCCCGAGGCCACAGCATACCCTGTTCGCGCAAGGGCGCAGCCGGGCAGGGCTCAGATGTGGTTCCTGGCCCCGGATGTGCCGCCGTCCGCGCCCTGGACGCGGGCGGTGCGGCCAATCCAGGTGGGCAATGCGCCGGCTCAGGCCGTCGCCAGGGTGAACAGCGTGACGCTGGACTGAAGCTGCGACCAGGTCAGGCCGGATACGTGGTTGTAGCCCCAGGGGTTGTACAGGCTGAACGTCTGGGTGGCCGCATCATAGCCGCTGAGGATGTAGGCATGCCCCCCGACCACCCCATAGCCTGGGTTGCTGGTGGTGCCCACGGTGATCATCTGCCCGGCGTTGAACGCGTTGACGATCGAAGCCATGCTGGCGCTGCTGCTGTAGAGGGTCGAGGCGCTGTGCCCCAGGATTTCCGCGTACACCGGGGCCATCCAGCCGCCGTCGATGGCCTGATACGAGTTTTGGTTCCCGTGGCCCTGCCAGCCCATCTCGTTCATCTGTACGTAGGCCTTCTCGGCCAGGGCCACCCACAACTCGGTGCTGGTGCTGCTGACGCTGGCCCCGTTGCCATCAAACGCCAGGCCGCCCCAGGAGTAGGTGGGCAGCATGCGGTCCACCGTCACGTAGTTGGCCACACCGTTGTTGTACAGGCGCACCGTCCACGTGCCGTCCCCGTTATCAACAAACATATTCTGGATGGCGGTCGGGTCGCTCTTGGCCACCGAGCCCAGCGTGGCGATCAGGTAGCAGTCGCCTACATTGCCCTGGGCGATGTCCGTCATGTTTGCCCCGTTGCTGAAGAGCGGCCCCGCCGCCTGCTGGTAGGTGAACGTGGTGCTCAGATCGTACGACTGGGCCAGCGGGTGATCACTGCCGTAAAACCACTTGTCGACCAGCTCCATCATTTGCGTGCCGCTGCTGCCGGCGTACAGATTGCCCAGCGTCGCTCCCTGGTAGTGGGCGTTGGCGGTATTGCCATTGACGATGTAGCTGGCCAGGGCATCCACGTAGTTGGCGATGCCCAGGGTGGTGGGGTTGGCTACGATGGTGCGCAGATCGGTCAGTTCCGTGCTGCTGATCGTGCCGTTGGTGGTGGTGCTCGTCAGCAGGTTGATCATGTCCGAGCGGCTCAGGGAGCCATCGGCATCCAGGTTTTGGATCAGCGAAATCAGGCCGGCATCGTGCAGGTTCTGGCTGGCCCAGTCCGTGGGCGTGGGCGTGGGCGAAGGTGTGGGCGTGGGCGTCGGCGTGGGGGTCACCCCGGTGACCGTCACATCCAGTTCATACGCCCCGGCCGTCGTGCCGTTGGCGGTGCCGGCTCCGGTGACGGCGTTGTACCGCTGGTTCCCGTGGGACGAGATTCCCACGTAATACACGCCCGCCGTGCTGGCGGTGAAGGACAGGTATGAATCCTTCGTCAGCGCCTCGCCGGGGGCCGCGGCGTTATCGTTGGCCGCCAGTTGCTTGCCGCTGCTGTTGAACAGCCGCAGGTAACTGTCCAGGGTGCCTCCGGCCGGGGTGTTGACATTCAGCGTAAGCACGTCGCCCGCGGCAAGATTCACCGCGAACACGTCCACATCGGACAGGCTGCTGATCTGGTAGCCGGTCAGGTCGGCCGTACCGCTGGTCGAGGTCACCTGATTGGCGCCGCTGATCGTGGTGTCGGTTTCGGTTGCCACGGTCAGGGTGTAGGCTCCGTCCGTGCTGCCGTTCCTGATTCCGGCCCCGGTCAGGGCGCTGTAGCCGTTATTGCCGTAGGCCGACACGCCCAGGTAATAAGTGCCGGCGGTCGTGGCCGTGTAGGTCAGATAGGAGCCCTTGCCCACCATCTGCCGGGGCGCCGCGCCATAGTGGTTGGCCGCCAATTGCCTGCCGGCGGCGTTGAACAACCGCAGGTAGCTGTCCAGCCCGCTGCCCGTGGGGATGTTTGCGGCGGCCGTCAACTGCTCGCCGGCCTGAAGGTTTACGGCGAACACGTCCACATCGGCCGGGCTGGTGATGCCGTCGCCCGATACGGTGGCCGCGCCATTGCTCAGGGTGACCGGGTTGGCCTGGCTGATCGTGGTGTCCGTTTCGGTCGCCACCGTCAGGGTGTAAGCCCCGTCGGTGGTCCCGTTCTTGGCGCCGTAGCCGTTCAGGGCGCTGTAACCGCCATTACCGTAGGCCGACACACCCAGGTAATAAACCCCGGCTGCCGTCGCCGTGAAGGTCAGGTACGAACCCTTGCCCACCGTCTGTCCCGGGGCCGCGCCGTTGTGGTTGGCCGCCAGTTGCCGGCCGGCGCTGTTAAACAGTCGCAGGTAGCTGTCCAGGCCGCTGCTCGTGGCAACGCCCACCGAAGCCGTCACCTGTTCGCCCGCCTGCAGGTCCACGGCAAACATGTCCACATCCGCCGGACTGGAGATGGTCGAGCCCGAAGCATCCGTCAGGCTGCTGGCCAGGGCGATCGGATGGGCCTGGCTGATCGTGGTGTCCGTTTCGGTCGCCACCGTCAGGGTGTAGGCGCCCGTGCTCAAACCGTTCCGCACGCCCGCGCCCGTGATCGCGTTGTAACGCACGTTGCCATAGGCCGACACGCCCAGGTAATACAACCCGCTCGTCGTGGCGGTAAAGGTCAGGTACGAGCCCTTGCCCAGCGTCTGACCCGGGGCCGCGCCGTTGTTGTTGACCGCCAGTGGCCGGCCGGCACTGTTGATCAGCCGCAGATAGCTGTCCAGGCTGCTTCCCGTGGGAATGGCCACGGTCACCGTCAACTGCTCGCCCGCCTGGAGGTTCACGGCGAACATGTCCACATCGGCGGGATTGTCAATCGTGTACGTCGAAGAAGCGACCGGCGTGGCCTCGGCTGTGGCGATCGTGCCCCCCGTACCCACCCCGGCCGTCAGACTGGCCACCGGCGCTGTGGTGGACAGGGCCCCCTGCAGGATCGGGTCCAGCGGGGCGGCCGAAAGCATCTTGCGGGCTTCCAGGTTCTCCAGCCCGGCAAAAGACCGCATTTCATGGAGTTTGCGGCCCAAACGTGTTGTCGGGCGCTGCCGCTGATAATTCGGGCTCAGGGTGCTGAGCAGGCGGCGTAGAGGTATGAACATGAAGGCGCTCCTGTGCCCGGGCGCGGCTTCTTCCCGTCCACCGCGGAGGCAACCAGGAAACCGTACGATATCCCGCCCCGGGGAGACAGGGTTATCCGGGCAAACTGGCGAACTTCCGGTTTGCCCAGACGCTACAGACCGAACGGATGCAACCTCTCCGAGGATATGCCTGCCCGGAACGCCGCTGAATCACCCGCAGGAATTCCCGGCCCACCAGGATTGTTTCGCCCCCGGCGTATCAACGATCGCCCGGCGGGTGATGGCAAATTGCGGATGCCGGCCGGCTCAAGGTGGCGTGGATTTGACAAGCATCGGTTAACGCTTGAACCGCTCGCCCCGT
>JAJXSS010000136.1 GCA_021784455.1 Planctomycetota bacterium | reverse complement strand
GGCAAGGAACTCCCCGACCTCAAACACTGGCTGCACCGCCACGGGTACGACCGCACCGGGCCGGGGGCCACGCCGGTGTATCTGTCCTACTTCGGCCTGGGAGATCCGCAGGCGCTGGGCATTCACGCCATCTACCTGCCGTGCTTCCGAGTCCAGCCGCTGGAGCAGCCCTACCGGCTGCTGCCTCTGGGCGGTGGCGTGTATTGCATCAGCGCCACCATGCTCCAGGGCATTTACACCGTTGCTCCCGGACCCTGGACCCGCTGGCACGAACGGGTGTACAGGACTCTGTGGCAGACGATGCGCGAGCTGGACCGTCCCGGGCACAGCCCGTACATCAACGAGTCCGTCGTCCGCGATAACACCATTTCCATGCTGAACCAGTTCCTGCTGGCCCGGCTGTGCGCTTATCTAAGACACATTCGTCCGGTAGGTCAGCCCGGCTATTCCATCCTCGTGTACAAACTCAGTACGGCCCAGGTGCAAAAGGCAATTTTCGGCCCGGCTGCCGAGATGGTGGATAAAAACCAGCCGCCCGGCGAATGACCTCGATGAACCGCCCCAACGCCTCGGGTCGGTTCGGCCCTGGCCGTACAGCTTCCTAAAGGGTTCGGACCAGCCCCGCCTTCGCCCATCCGAACCTATCGCCCACGCGCGGCGCGGCGGCGGCGCAATACGGTCATCGTGGCAAGGGTCAGCCCGCCCACAAAGCTGGTGGCGTAGGCAGTGTCGTGGGCGGCCGCGTCGGCCAGGAAGGCCGCACGCTTGGCCGGCGGGATGCGGGCATACAAAGACCATTGGGGCGACAGGTGAATCCGGCCCTCCCGGGCGCCATGGAAGGCCAGCAGGCCCGCACCGGTGGCCAGCAGCGCCATGACCCCCAGCAGAAGAAGGATTAGCGGCAGAAGCTGCCGGGCACTGATCCGGGGCCAGGCGCCCACCCGGGCGCAGGCCGCCAGCAGCAACCCCAGGGCCAGCCCCACCCACCAGGTGGCGAGCACACCCCAGCCCAGGGCCAGCAGCGTGGGATTGTTCGTGGGAAAAACCGGGGGATGGGCCACCGAAAAGTACTCCACACAGATGTGGGCCGTCACCAGGTCGTGCAGAATGCCGTAGATCACGGCCAGGGCAGTGCACAGGAGAATGATACGCAGGGCCTGCATATGTGGCGGATTATAAGATCTGACCCCGCCTTTGGTTCAGTTGGCGGGCCGGGCGTGTCCCAACGACCGGGGCTTGCCAGGCCGCGCGGGATGTTCGAACAGGCAAACCGCCCCGGAGTGGCGATTTCTCGGCGTCCTGCGGTTATGATAATTCCCCGATGGACTCGGCTATTCTCGCCCAACTTGGTACGTACGGCCCCGATCACTGCGAGCAACTCGACTATGCGCAGGCGCACGATTACACGCGCCGGCTGACCGAGTCCCACTACGAGAATTTCACGGTGGTCAGCCGCCTGCTGCCACGCCGGCTGGTGCCGCACTTCCAGCATGTGTACGCCTTCTGCCGCTGGGCCGATGATCTGGGCGATGAAACCGGCGACCCCCGCAAATCCCTGGAACTGCTGGCGTGGTGGCGCGGGGAGCTTCAGGCCTGCTATGCCGGCCGGCCGCGGCATCCGGTCTTTGTCGCCCTGGCCCCGACGGTGCGGGAATTTGCTGTTCCCCCCCAGCCTTTTGATCACCTGATCGACGCCTTCGTGCAGGATCAGACCGTGCGCCGCTACCAGACTTGGGACCAGGTGGTGGACTACTGCGCCAAAAGCGCCAATCCCGTGGGGCGGCTGGTGCTGTACCTGTGCGGCTACCGCGATGAACAGCGCCAGCGCCTGGCCGATGCCACCTGCACCGCTTTGCAACTGGCCAACTTCTGGCAGGATGTCCGCCGCGACGTGGTGGACCGCGACCGCGTCTATATCCCCGAGGAAATCGCCCGCCGCCATCAGCTCGACCTCGACCTGATGGTGAAGGTGGTGCAGGTGGATGAGAAGGAACGCCGCGCCTCCTGCGGGTCGGCCTCCTGTTCCTGCTGCTCGGTCGAGTCGGCCGGGATGCGGGCCGTGCGGCCGGCGTACCGCGACACCATCCGCGAACTGGTCGACCGCACCTGGGGCCTGTTCCAAGAGGGCCGGGGCCTCTGGCCCCTGGTCCGCCGCGAGGTGCGCGTGGATATCCAGCTCTTTACCCTCGGGGGTGAATCCATTTTGCGCATGATCCAGAAGCAGAACTACGACACCCTGAAACAGCGGCCAAGCCTGTCCAAGGCGGCCAAACTGGCGCTGATGGTCCGGGCCCTGGCTGGCAAGCTGGTGGCTGGCGTCCTTCCGGGGGCGGGGGCGGGAGGGGCGGCTTGAGCACCCTCGCCTCCGATGCCCTGGCGCAATCCTATGCGCACTGCCAGCAGGTGGCCCGCACCCAGGCCGCCAATTTCTACTATGGCATGAAACTCACCCCCGAGCCTAAACGCTCGGCCATGTATGCGGTGTACGCCTGGATGCGCCGGGCGGATGATCTGGCCGATGGCGAGGGGGATCTGGAGGAAAAACGTCGGCGGATCGAGGAGTTCCGGCAGAAAACCCGGCAGGCGATGGGGGGCGCCCCGATCGGCGGTGACGAGGCCTCCCTCTGGCCGGCGTTTGCCGACTGTGCCGCGAAATACCGGCTCAGTGCCCAGCCCTTCATGGACATGCTGGACGGTCAGATGCTGGATCAGTCCAGAACCCGCTATCGCACCTTCGCTGAGCTCTACGACTACTGCTACAAAGTGGCTTCAACCGTGGGGCTGATCTGCATCGAGATCTGGGGCTACCGCGGAACGCAGCCCCGCCAGTGGGCTCAGTGGCGCGGCATCGCCTTTCAACTGACCAACATCCTGCGCGATCTGCGCGAAGATGCCCAGCGCGGCCGGGTGTACCTGCCGGCCGAGCTGATGGGCCGGCAGGAGATCGATCCGGCCGAAGTGCTGGCCGGGCCGCGGCCCGAGCTGCTGCGGGCGGTGCGCCGGCTGGGCCTGCGGGCGGCCGTGTATTACCGCAAAAGCACGCCGCTGGAAGCCGATCTGGACCGCGACGGGGTGGCCTGTTCGCTGGCTATGTGCGGCATTTACCGCGGCCTGCTGTACAAGATTCTGCAGGATCCCCAGCGGGTGTTTACCGGCCGGCGGGTGCGCCTGGGCAAATGGCGCAAGACCTCCATTGCCATGCGCGCCCTGCGCCTGGCCCGGCGGAAGGCCAGGGTGCAGCCGTGAGCCGGCCCACGGCCATCGTCCTCGGCGGCGGCCTGGCGGGGATCGCAGCCGCGGTGCGCCTGGCTTCGGCCGGCGTGGCCGTGACCCTGGTCGAGACGCGCCAGCGCTTGGGCGGCCGCGCCACCAGCTTTGTCGACCCGACCACCGGGCAGGTCCTGGACAACTGCCAGCACGTTCTGCTGGGCTGCTGCACCAACCTGCTGGATCTGTATGCCCGCCTGGGCGTGGCCCAGTGCATCGCCTGGCAGAAGTCCATTTATTTTGCCACGCCCGTCGATGAGCCGCGCACGCAATGGGTAATCGATACCCTCCAGGCGGATGACCTGCCCGCCCCGCTGCATCTGTCGGCCTCGCTGCTGGCGTTCCAAGGTCTCAAGCCCGGTGAAAAAATCGCCCTGGCACGGGCGATGCTCGCCATGATGCGCATTGGCCGGACCGGCCGAGCCGGGTATCACGGCCTGACCTTCGCTCGCTTCCTCGATGATCAGGGGCAGCCCCGGTCCCTGGTCGAGAAGTTCTGGGCCCCGGTGGTGGTGGGGGCCGTCAATGAGACCGTCGAGCGCATGCCGGCCGACTACGCCATGCAGGTGTTCCAGGAGGGCATGCTGGCCCACCAGGAGGCCTGGCTCATGGGGCTGGCCAGCGTGCCTCTGGTCAAACTGTACGACCCGGCGGAAAAGGTGATCACGGCCGCCGGCGGGCAGGTACTGCTCTCCACGAGCGTCCAGGGGTTCAGTACCGGCGCGGATGGCACCCGGGTGACGGGCCTCCAGATCGATGGCGGCCGGGAACTGCACGCGGAGGTGTGCCTAAGCGCTCTGCCGTTTGACCGCGTGGATAAACTGCTGACCCCGGCCATGCGGGCGGCCGATGCCCGCCTGGCACGCCTGGGGGAATTGACCGTCAGCCCGATCATCGGCATTCATCTGTTCTTCAGTTGCCCCGAAGGCCGGCCGGTGATGAGCCTGCCGCACGTGGCCCTGACGTGCAGCCCCCTGCACTGGGTGTTCAACAAGAGCATGGAAACGGGTGACGGCGGGGTGACGATGCAACACCTGCATGGAGTGATCAGTGCCGCGCATGACCTGGTCAATCAGCCGGCCCCGGCCATCATCGCCCTGGCGCTGGCAGAAATCACCCGCGTCTTCCCGCGGGCCACGGCCGCGAAACTGCACCACGCCCGCGTCATCAAGGAAAAGCGGGCCACCTTTTCCGCCCGCCCGGGCATCGCCGCCCTGCGCCCGCCCCAGTCCCCCGGCCCCAACGGGGTCAGGAACCTTTATCTCGCCGGCGACTGGACGGCCACGGGCTGGCCGGCCACGATGGAAGGCGCCACCCGCTCAGGCTATCTGGCTGCGGCCGCAGCCCTGGCGCATCTGGGCCTGCCCCCGGGGGACCCCGTACCAGACCTGCTGGCAAGCGCGGCCTATCGCCTGATCGCCGGCCAATGAATGGTAGGTTCGGCCCTGTCCGAACATCTGCGTCCCCTGGATAGGACCTGAACACGGGCCGACAAGCCGCCCGGCCCACCCGTCTTCGCCGCCAATGGATTGGAAACGCATCCGGTGGCGCGGCGCCTACTTGGCCTCGGCCGCGCTGTCGATGGCGGCTTGAAGGCTCCGGGCGTGGGCCCCGTCGGCGCTGATGACAACCAGTTCGAGATTACGGCCGGCGATCCCGTACACGGCCTGGCTGGCCAGGTAGGCAATCTGGTCGTCCCCAATCCAGCCGGGATAGATCGAGGCATCATTGCCCATGGGCCCGCCCCCTGTCGAGGCGCGGGCATCATCGGCGATGGTGTTGAACTTGTTCAACCCCGCGTCCGCCACCTCCAGGTCCAGGTCGCCGCTCTGGGCGGGCCGGGCGATCAGAACGCGCCGGCCGGTCTTGGAATACATTGCATAGCGCACATGGTCGCGTACCTTGCGCAGTTGCCGGGTAACCAGGTTGTATTCGTAAAGGTTCTCCCCCTTGCTTTGCTGCCCGCCCACCTTGAGGTCCGCCCCGACCGGCCCGGCCTCGGCGGCCACAAAAAGGGCCGTCCGCCCATCCGGGGCCAGGTCCAGAAAGACGCTGTTGGGACCCAGCGCCGCCGCCAGGGGGGTGATCTTTTTGGTTGCCACATCCACGCGGGCCAGCACCCCCTTGTAAAAGTTGCTGTTCTCAACTTTGGCCATGATCTGGAAAACCAGCAGGCTCTTGGAATCAGGGAACCAGCGGTGGATCGCCGCCACCCCGGCCCCCGGGGCCACATCAACGATCGTGTCCCGGCGGCTGGCCAGGTCCAGCAGATGCAATTCCGGCAGATTCTCCTTGACCGAACCATGCTGCTGATCGGCCACCCGCGTATAGGCGGCCGTGTGGTTGTCGGGGCTGAGCGTCAAATAGGTTACGTTGCTGGCCGCACCCAGCCGCGTCACGCCACCGGTGCCCAGATTCACCAGATCGAAATTGACGGAACTGCCCGGCCCGCCCCCCGCGCTGGAGGCATCGGCCGCCAAGAGTTCCTTGCCATCACCGGTGAGCCGGCCAAATACGGGGCTGGCATCCTGCGGGACATAGATGCGGGTGACTTTCGCGTGGGCGGGGTCCAGCAGGAAATACCCCTCTTGCCGCGGGATGAGCACCTGGCCATCGTGGGAGACTACCAGTTCGACCGGCAGGCAACCGGCCAAAAGCAGCGAAAGAACCGCCAGAGGTAACAGATGTCGGGCGCGCATGTATGCCCCCTTTCAATGCTGAAATTGACAACCAGCCCAGTATAACGTCCGGAGGCAGCGCCCTCGCACCCGACCGGGAAAACAATCGCTCTGGTCCGGAGTTATCCACCGCCGGCGCTCATACCTTGACAGAACCCTAACTTGCCGTACACTGAACAAAAGCCGAACGTTGACGCCAACCAGGAGCCAAGATATGGTGAGAGCAGCAACCACGGTGGAACGGGAATCGGCCGCCAAGGCCGGCAGCAACGGTCAAAACAGCGACGGAGGTGTATTCATGGCAAAGTCTCAGCCTTCGAGTTCCGGGTCAGCCAATACGGTGTCAACGGCTGGGCAGGCCGCCCAGGACCCCGCTCGCAAACGGGCCATCGAGGCAGCCGTGCAGCAGATCGAGCGCAGCTTCGGCAAAGGCTCCATCATGCGCCTGGATGATGACCCGCGGAACATTCCCCCGGGAATTTCCACGGGGGCGATCAGCCTGGATCTGGCCCTGGGCGGCCGGGGGATCCCCCGGGGCCGGGTCATCGAGATTTTCGGCCCCGAATCCTCGGGCAAGACCACGCTGGCCCTGCATGTCATCGCCAGCGCCCAGAAGGAAGGCGGTGTGGCGGCCTTCATCGATGCCGAACACGCCCTGGACCCGGCCTGGTCGCGGCGGCTGGGGGTAAACCTGGAAAACCTCCTGGTCAGCCAACCGGATACGGGCGAGCAGGCCCTGGAAATCTGCGAACTCCTGGTGCGCTCCAACGCGGTCGATGTCATCGTGGTCGATTCGGTGGCCGCGCTGATCCCCAAGGCCGAGATTGAAGGCGAAATGGGCGAGCCGCAGATGGGTCTCCAGGCCCGCCTGATGAGCCAGGCCCTCAGAAAACTGACCGGGGCGATCAACAAATCGCGCTGTGCGGTGATTTTCATCAACCAGATCCGCGAAAAGATCGGTGTGATGTTCGGTAACCCCGAGACCACCCCCGGTGGCCGGGCCCTGAAGTTCTACTCGTCCGTGCGCATCGACATCCGCCGCACTGCTTCGATCAAAGAAGGCGATGCCGCCGTGGGCAACCACGTGCGGGCCAAGGTGGTCAAGAACAAGATCGCCCCCCCGTTCCGGGATGCCGAATTCGACATCATGTTCGATGAGGGCATCTCCACCTCGGGCGATCTTCTGGACTTGGCGGTGGCGTGCGAAGTGTGCCAGAAATCGGGCGCCTGGTTCACCTACGGCGATGTGCGCCTGGGCCAGGGCCGGGAAAACGCCAAGCGCTTCCTGAAGGAAAACGCCGACCTGTCTGGCGAAATCCGGGCCAAGGTGCTGGAGAAGAAGGGGGCGCACACGGCCGCTGCGGCGCCGGCACCAACGGAGGAAGCCGAAGCCGTGGCCGAGTAGGTTCGGCCCTGGCCGAACATCTTTGCCCTGCGGCCGACCTGTTCGGCCAGGGCCCAACCAACAGGGCGCAGGCCACATGGCACGCTGCGGCTGGGCCAAATCGGACCTCATGATCGCCTACCACGACCGCGAGTGGGGCGTGCCGGTCCACGACGACCGCCTGCTGTTCGAGCATCTGCTGCTGGATGGGGCCCAGGCCGGGCTGTCGTGGGAAACGATCCTGAAAAAACGCGAAAACTACCGCCGGGCCTTCGACCATTTCGACCCCCGGAAAATGGCTGGGTACGACCGGACGAAGGTCAGAAAACTCCTCTCCGACCCCGGGATCGTGCGCAACCGGCTTAAGATCCATTCGGCGATCAGCAATTCCAAGGCCTTTCTGGAGGTGCAGAAGGATTTCGGCAGTTTCGATGCCTTTGTCTGGCAGTTCGTGCCCGCCGGCCGGCCGATCGTGAACCGCTGGCGCTCGATGAAGGAAATCCCCGCCCGTACGGCCGAGTCGGATGCCCTCAGCCAGGCTCTCAAGCAGCGCGGCTTCTCGTTCGTGGGTTCCACCATCTGCTACGCCTTCATGCAGGCCGCCGGCCTGGTGAACGATCATCTTCTGGAATGTCCCCGGCACAACGAAGTGTCGCGGTAGGTTCGGCCCTGGCCGAACATCCTCCGCCTTTCTTTCCGATCGCTCCGTCCGAGGTGCGCCGCCGATCGAATCAAAGCTGTTCGGAGCAACCCGCGCCGGCGTGAAGGCCGGGCCGCCAACGGTTGCCGTCGGCTATTGGGCGGTGAAGAAACGCGACGAGGTCCCCCCGGGGCCGATGAACAGCCGTGTGGCGGCGCCGCACCGCGGGCAGCGGCCTTCATACGCGCTGCCTTCGCGATTGCGGTACACCCGGCTGTAAACCCCGCAGCATTTCCAGTGGATCGCCACCCAGGGGCGGCCCCCGGCGCGGCAAGCCTCCGGCCCAGCGCCGACCTCGCCGCCGTCGGCCTGTTTCAGGCTGGAGATGTCGAGGATGTAGTCCGGGTCGGCCATTCCGTGTTTTGATCGGCAATTTCACGCTCCCAGGTGCAGTCGAATTGCCCGGAAACAGTCAAGAGATAGCGCCGTATCAAGATGCCTGCGGCGGCGCTGCGGAGGGGAGATGATTCCCCTCCGGTTAACGCACCCTTGGGATTCAGGGCAGAATGGCACTCCGGGACCGCCCGCTCTCGGGAACTGGCCCAAACCCGACGGTTCCCCAGTTCCCCCCATCTGCCCCAATCGCCCAGACCTGTCCACCGGCCCATCATGCCAAATCGCCGCTGTCCCCAGGCGGGCACAAAGTGGCATGGCCGGGTGCGGGTGTAGAATGGGATCGATGGGCATCACCCAAGGCATGCCTCAGGAGGTCGGCGGCACGCCGACGGCTTCGCCGCTCGGGCGGCGGCGCTGTGTGCTGTGGCTGGCCCGCGGGCCGGCCCCTCCTCCGCTGCTGACGCGGCTGACCGGCCGCGGGGTGGCGGTAACCCCTGTGGACCGGGCGGATCAGGTTATGGTGGAACTGGCCCGCCGCGATGTGGGGGTGGTCATTGTGTGTCTGCCTCAGTCCCGGGAAGGGGCGGCCGAACTTGTCGAGGCTGTGCAACGTTATTACCCAAGGGTAGCGCTCTGGCAATACGAGCAAGCCCGGGCCGATGGTCAACCCACCTTGCGCCGGATGGTGCATCCGGGATCAGGACCGTTGCAGGGTGCGGCGGTGGGTGGAGAAGACGGCCGGACCGGGCGACTGGATCAGCGGGAGAACCGGCCGGTCCGGCGGGCCGCGGGTCTGCCAACGACCCCGCTGTTGACCCGCGAGGAATTGGACATGCTGCTGGGAACCCCGTTTGAAGACAGCGGCCCGGTGGCGGCCGACTGGAGCGATGATGGGCTCTAGGCAGTGCCCCCCCAGAGCCTAATTCCGCGAGCAGGTTCCGGAGGCCGGGGCGAGTTCCGGCGGGGGAACTTCGGGGCCGGGGCGAATTTTCGGGGGGGGGGGGGGAGGAGACGCTATGGTGACCCTAGTACGAAATACATTTGATGAAGAGGCTGTCGCTTCGGCCGGCGCGGCGCCGGACCGGGTGGGGG
>JAJXSS010000135.1 GCA_021784455.1 Planctomycetota bacterium | reverse complement strand
TGAGGGGAGAAGCCTGGCCCGGTGTGGTGCTCTGAAGGTAACCGGCATCCAGGGCGGCCGGGGGGAGGTCGCGGCCATCATAGGGGCTGAGCTGATCATCCCAACTGCGGAAACCGGCGCCGTTGTTGACGTAGTAGCAGGTGGGCAGGCTGCCGGCATTGTCCGCGGTGTACTGGTACATGGCGATGGCGATCTGCCGCTGGTTGGCCATGCACCAGGAGGCTTTCGCGGCATCCCGGGCCTTGTTCAGGGCCGGCAGCAACAGCGCCACCAGCAGGGCGATGATGGAGATCACCACCAGCAGCTCGATGAGCGTAAAACCTTTCGGCATGCGGACCATGGGGCCAGCCCCTGACATACACCCCACTCCTTCCGGTCCGGAACACCCCCCAAGCACACCGGGGCGACGGATGGCGCCGCCGCGCGCTCAAGCGCGTCGTTTACGCGGCGGCAACATGAGCAACCCGCCGGCAACCAGCAGGATCAGGCTGGCGGGCTCGGGAATGCTCAAGGATGCGCCTTGCACCTGCATCGCCGGGTCGATACCGCTGAGGTCCCACGCGAAATAGTTGCCACCCGAGACGGACGGGTTCAGCGTCAGCGCCACATCGTACGGGCCGCTGACCGACGCCCAGGTGATGCCGGCTGCGGTCAGAGCATCGGTGAAGTGGGACAACGTGCCACCGGTCACATCGAGGTAAAGGCTTAGCGGATTGCTCAGATTGATATGGCTCAAGTTGACATAGCCGTAGGCGGTGGGGGAGAAACTCAAAGCCGTGTTGCCGGTGGCATCCAGAGTACCCTGGTCGGCCGCCGCGGCCAGCGCCACAGTGATGCTCTGCTTGGAGGTGCCATTGGTGTTGGTGGTGTCTGTCCAAAGTCCATCAGGACCAGTTCCCCAGGCCGTGTCCGTGGCACCCGTGGGCCGCTGGATAAGTGTGTAGGCATTGGTGCCGCTGAGCAGCACGCCGCCATTGAGGCCCACACTTAGGGTTGAACTGGTGCGCAGAACGGCACCCGAGCTCCCGTTGGCGGAGAAGCCAATCTTGGTGATATGAGCTGTGCTGTTATCGAGCACAAAGGACCACTTGGAGTTGCTCTGGTCGTAGGAGTTGTAGTAGCGAACTCCGCCAAAGGTAATACCGGTGGCTCCAGAACCGATCACCTGAATGGTCCCTCCGAGGCTTCCAGAACTCGCCCCGTAGAAATACAGGCCCGTGGTACTACCCATACTGATGGAGCCACCGCCGATCTGGTAGGTTCCGCCCGGTGACAATTCGAGCTGCCCAGAGCCGTTGGTGTTGGTACCACCACTCTGGTTGAACGTACCAGCACCCGACCCCCCAAGCAGGAGGGACCCATAGGTGCGGCTGACTGTCAGCGACCCTCCGGTCATGTTGTATACGCCGGAATTGGCCACGGTAACGTAGCTGGCGGACACCGTCCCCGCGGACGTAAATGTCGCAGGGGCACCCGTGGAGTTGGTGCCGATCCCCACCGTCCCACTGGTTGCGGACAGTGTTCCACCGGCTTCCACCGTGCCAGATACTGGCCCGTTATTGATGAGACGGAAGGGATTATTGCTGTCGGTGATCGTCAAGGAACCGCCGTTGGCGATATACAGCCCGCCGCCAGCGGCCGAATTGCCGACCACGAAAGCGGTAATCGTTTCCGAGTCGTTCACCAAGGCCACGCCACCGTTGCCAATGCCACCGGTATCCGTTGCGAGGGGGACGTTGCCTCCGCCCCAGTTGCTGCCGATGTTCCAATTCTGTGCGGCCGTGGGGGGAGAGCTATTAGAAGTATTGCCCCAACTGATGAAATTCGCTTGCGCAACACTGGCCAATGCCAACCCTCCCGCCACCGCCGCTGAAACCTGGATCATTTTCCTGCCGCGTTCGTTCACCCTTGACATGATGACCTCCTAACTGGTTGTGGGATCAAGCAGATACGCGTCAACCGCTCCTGGGAGGATGGAAATTAAAGCATCTGCTGACATAACTTCCAAATCAGATTTCCACTGGAATATACTCCCGAGACCGGGGCCGGTCAATCTTACCAGTCGAAATTTATCAGAAAAATTCACGCGTTCTAATGGACGTAATGAAAACCTGGCAAAAGGCGCCAGATCGTCGCGAGCGGCTTGACTTTTGGTAAAAATAGAACATAATTGTTTGGAAATTACTGGAAAAAGGAGTCCAGCCTATGTCCGGGCCATCCATGGCAGGTGTCGCCCAAGCAGCCGGCGTGGGAATCGGTACGGTCTCGCGGGTGATCAACAATTCCCCGCTGGTCCGGCCGGAAACCGCCGCCGCGGTGCGCCAGGTGATGGCCCAGTTGGGCTATCGACCCCCGGCGCCCAACCGTCGCCGCGGCCCCAAGGTGGGCCAGCGGCGTCGCCCCACGGCCGCGGGCGGAGTCGTGCTGCTGATCATAGGCGCCCAGGGCCTGCGCTGGGTGCTGGATTGCGCCCCGGTTTACGCCACGGTCTTAAGCGGCATCGAGGCCGCCCTGGCCCAGCGCGGCCAGCAACTGGCCGTGCGCCAGGCCCAGAATTGGGACCAGGTGGCTGAAATCGTCGCCGCCAGCCGGACCAAGGGCCTGATCATCCTGGGTCAGGACGACCCCCCGGGCCCCATGCCCCCAGCGGTGCGGCGCATCCCCAAAGTCTGGGTCATGGGCAGCCCCCGGCACGGGGAAATGGACCACGTGCAACCCGATCACCTGACCGTGGGGGTCATGGCCGGTGAGTATCTGGTGGGCCGCGGGCACCGCCGCTGCGCGTACCTGGGGGTGGACGACGGCTCCCCCGCCCGGCACGTGGGGTTCCGCTGCCGGGGCTTCTGCGGCGTGGTCCAAGGCGCCGGGGGCTCGGTTCAAGTGCTGCTGGACCCGGCCCTGGTCAGCGTGTCGCGGGGCGTCAACGCCCCGGATGAGGCCATCCTGGGCCGGTTGATGGACCAGTTCGCCGCCCTGCCCCACCGCCCCACCGCCCTGATGGTCGAGGCCGACTTGCTGGCTCCCAGCGTATACCGGCATCTGACCCAGCGGGGCATTCGGCCCCAGCAGGATGTGGAGATCGTGACCTGCAACAATGAGCGGCCGTACCTCCTGTCGTTGCAGCCGGCCCCGGTGGTGGTGGATCTGCAGGCCGAGGCCATCGGCCGCCGGGCCGTCGATCAACTGCTGTGGCGGCTGCTGCACCCGCGCGAGCCGCGCATGCGACTGATGGTCGAGCCCCTGCTGGTAAAGCCCGACGAGGCCGTCCCGGGGTCTTAAACACCAGACATCCGAACGAACTCCCAAGGAGGCGACCCGATGGTGCGGAAAGCGGCCGCTGGTATGCCGGCCTGTCTGATCATCCTGGCTCTTATTCTTGTCGGGGCCGTCTTGCCCGGCCGGGGGCAGGAGCCGGCCGCTTCCCCGCCGACCCACGCGTCGGCCGGGGGGCGCGTGTGGGTGGTGGATCAGAATAATCCCCGAGCCAGCGACCAGGGGCCGGGCACGGCGGACCAACCCTTCAAGACCATCGCCCCGGCGGCCGAGCAGGCCGAGCCAGGCGACACGGTGCTGGTGCATGCGGGGCTTTACCGGGAGCGGATCGCCCCGGCGCGGGGTGGCGAGCCCGGCCGGCCGATCACCTACACCGCCGCCCCGGGCCAGCGCGTGGTGGTCAGCGGCGCCGAGGTGTGGCAGCCTGCCTGGGCCCCGGTGCCCGGGGCGCCCGGGGTCTTTCGGGCCCCGTACAGCGCCCAGGATTGGAGCGCCGCGGGCATACCGGCCGGCATGGACCCCTACCACCTGGCCCTGCTGGATGCGCCGGTCAAAGCCGGGCAAAAGAACGTGCGCGCCCGGCCGGCCTCGGGGGCCAGGATGCTGCCCACCTGCGGCCAGGTGTTTGTGGACGGCCGGCCGCTCACCCAGGTCGTCGCGCCGCCGAATCTTTACGCCACGCCCGGGACGTGGATGGTCAACGCGGCCGGCACGGCCATCGAGGTGCATTTCCCGCCCGGCGGGCACCGGCCCGAGGATTATCGGCTTGAACTGGCCATCCGGCCGTACGTGTTCGCCCCCATCCATCGCGGGCTGGGGTTTATTCACGTGCGCGGGTTTACCTTCGAGGCCAACGCCGCACCGCTGCCTTACAGCCAGGTGGCGGCCGTCAGCACCCGCTCGGGGCACGACTGGGTGATCGCGCACAACACCGTACGCTACGCCGCCACGTACGGCATCGAATGCGGCAGCGAAGGCTGGAATAACTGGATTTACACCCTGCCCCAGGAGCAGCGGCTGATCTTTGCCCGCAATAACGTGGTGCGCGACAACATCGTCCTGGACAGCGGCCTGACCGGCATCACCGGCTGGAACCATCGCGGGGCCCAAATCATCGGCAACATCGTCGAAGGCAGCGACCGCCTGGGCCTGCACCTGGCAGGCGAGGACGCCGCCATCAAACTGCTGGGCGTCACGGACTGCCTGGTGGAAGGCAACCTGCTGATCAACAACAACACCCGCGGCATCTGGTTCGACAACGGCTATGACAACTGCCGCATCACCCGTAATCTCATCGTCAACAACAAGACCTGCGGCGTGATGATCGAACTGGGAACCAAAGGCAAGCCCGTGCTGATCGACAACAACATCATTGTCGGCACCCGCCTCGACACCCAGGGCAACGGTGATGGCGTCTATTGCCACGACGCCTCGGACATCATCGTGACCCACAACCTGATCATGAGTAATGCCCGCCTGGGCGTGTTCATGCACACCATCACCAATCGCCGCATAGGCCAGAACGGCCCGCTGGTGGAGACCTCGCACATCCGCATCCTCGACAACCTGATTCTGATGAACGGCCTGGGCGAGGTGTGCCTGCCCGCGCCCTACGCACGCAGCCAGGATGTGATCTGTGACTACAACCGGTATTTCGCCGCGCACTGGCCCATGGGCGTGCGTCTGGATCTGGCGTTTCGCATTTCGGCAGAAGGCCCCCTGGGCGGCAAGACCCAGCCGCCCCATCTGCCCGCCGATCTGGTGGAATTGTGGCCTCTGGCCCGCTCTCGCACGCCGCTTGCGCTTGAACGCTGGCAGCAACTGATGCACCAGGATGAGCACAGCGGGGTCAGCGATCCGGGCCGGCAGGCCAGCTTCTGCGCTCCCACCGCGACGTTCCAGTTTGAGGCGGACCCGGCCCTGCTCAGCGCCCCCTGCCAGCCGGTGGAGGGCGTGGACACGGATTACTTCGGCAAACCTCTGCCGGCCCATCCGCTGCCGGGGCCCTTCCAGGATCTCCAGGCCGGGACCAATACGCTGAACCTCTGGCCCCTGGCCCGCGCGGCCCAAGCCCCAGGGGCGCCGACCCGGCCGGCCCAGAGCCGCCCGGCCGCCCCCGCATCGGCCCCCGGGCCTCAACCCGCCCCTGCGGAGAAGCACGGATGACTCAGGTGGCATCGGACACGGCCAAATCCCACGCGGCCGATCAACAGCAGGCCCTGCTGGGGCACGGCGGAACCGCGCGGGCCGGCGGGCACACCGCGCACCCCCGGGCCCAGTGGTTTCCCCAGGCCGGGCTGGGCCTGTTCATACACTGGGGGATTGCGGCCGTGCATGGCAACGTGGACCTGTCCTGGGGGATGATGGCCCACACCCCGTGGGATGCCTCCGCAGGCGGGGCCAACAAAATCACGCCGGCCCAATACTGGCGGCTGGCCGAGCAATTCCATCCCGGGCCCTACGATCCGCAGCGCTGGCTGCGGCCGGCGGCGGAGGCCGGCTTCCAATACGCCGTCATGACGGCCATGCACCACGATGGCTATACGCTCTGGCCCACCCGCTACGGGGAACTGGGGGTACACACCCACCTGGGCGGGCGGGACCTGGTGGGCCCGTATGTCGAAGCCTGCCGCCGCTTTGGGTTGAAGGTGGGGTTGTATTACTCGCCCCCGGACTGGTATTTCGACCGCGCCTACATGAGCTTCAACTACGGCAGCGCCGATCCCAAGCGTTTTCCCGGCCGGCCGGCGTTCGACACCCACCACCGGCCGACACAACTGCCTCCGGAACCCGCGGAACACGCCGCCCGGCGCCGCGCCTGGCGCCACGGCCGGGTGGAGGAGTTGCTGACGCGCTATGGCCGCATCGACCTGCTCTGGCTGGATGGGGGTGTCCACGACAACGAGCTGCGCGACTTGGCACGCCGGCTTCAGCCGGGGCTCGTGATCAACAGCCGCAGTTGCGATGGCGACTACGATGCCACGGAATGCCAACTGCCGAAACAGCCCTTCGCCGGCTGGCTGGAAACCTGCCACTGCTGGCAAGCCTCGAGCATCCTGACCCCGGCGGGGACACCGGCGGACTACTGGGGGTATCTGCGTGAGGAACAGTACAAGCCGGCCGCGTGGCTGATTCAGTCCCTGGTGTACCTGCGGGCCTGGGGCGGCAATCTGCTGGTCAACATCAGCCCGCGGGCCGATGGCAGCCTACCTTCCGTGGTTTACGAGCGAATGGAAGAGGTCGCTGCCTGGATGCGCGTGCATCGGGCCGCGGTGCTCGACACCACGGCCGGGTGCTGGCCCGCCCGAAGCAACGTCCCGGTGACCGTGCGCGGCCGCACGTGGTATCTGCATCTACTGCCCCAGAGTCCGGCCCCGACCATCCTGAGCGGTGTGGACCCCCCGGTCTGCGCCTGGCATTTGGCCAGCGGGGCTGAGGTGCCCTGGGACTGGCAAGCCGGAGAGCTGCGCATCCAGCCGGTCGCCACCACGCGCCACGGGCCGGTGGACGTGATCGCGCTGCAGTGGGTATAGATGAACCGCCGCGGCCTTTGCGGAACCAGTGAACCAACGCGTCCCCTCAGCCGGTGATATTCAGCTTGGCCAGGTAGTCTTCCAGGGCGGCCCGGGCGGCGTGAACCTTCTGCCGGGCCTGGTCGATCAGGCCGGGCTGGCCGTTCTGGCCCTGCAGTTTCTCGATCCGGTCCTCTTCCTGGCCCAGCTTCTCCACGTAGCGCTTGCCCAGGGGCGAATCGCGCCCCACCACCTGCAGGTTCGGCCGCAGCCGCGCCTGGTCGGAGTTGATGGAGGCCAGTTCGGCCGTCAACTGGTCCAGTTCCCGCTGGGCATCGGTCAAGGCGTTTTTGAGTTGGATGGCCTGGGCCAGGGCATCGCGCACTTTCTGGGGGATGGCCTGGTTGTTGAAGTAGATCATCAGGTTGTCCACCGGCCGATCCAGCAGGGCCACCACCTCGCCGGTGGGCTGGTCTTCCTTGATCACGAAGTCGGTGGTGGACTCGGCCTTGACCGGCACGCGGAAGCGGTACAGGCTGGCCGTCTTTTCCTCGTACTTGGCCGGTTCCACCAGTTTCCGGCCGGGGTAGAAGGGATACTCGACGATCAGGGTCTTGGCCGCGGTGGCCTTGTTCTGGATGCGGTAGGTCTGGGTGTAGCTGATCAGGCGGGTGATATTCAGGATGCCCTTGATCAGGCTGGCGCTGGCGATGTGGGAGGTGGAAGAGAGCGAGGGGTCCACGGTCACATCCAGGTCTTCGGCATAGGCCAGAAGGCGCTTGTCGCCGCGTTGGAGGTTGTCGATCTGGGCATCGCCGGCGTACATGCCCCCGTCATAGACGGTCACGGGCCCGGCCGGCAGGTTCAGGTCGGTGTTGTTGGTCAGGATGGCGCCATTAAGGGGGAATCTGGCGTTGACGCGGCTGTTGTAGATGCTGACTTTCTCGGCGTTGACGGCCTGGTTGATAATGGGCAGCATGGCCGAGCGGCGGCGGGGCAGGTCCACGGGATTGGCGATGGTGAAGCGGAAGAGTTCGCCGGCCGCCTGGCCGTAAGCCACCGAGGTGACGCCGGCATCCGCCAGGGATACGGCGGCAGGAGCGGCGGCCGCCTTCATGGCAATTTCCATTCGGCGGCCCACTCCGCCGCCAAAGCCCATACCCGCCGCCGGCCCGGCAGGAAGGGCATCCATTTCGCGCGCGGCCCGCTTCTGCAACTGATTCTGCCCTTCTGGGATGCCCTCCTCATAGAGGCGCGGCTGCAAGGCGGTCACGTATTCCGGCCGGACCACCGGCCGGGGCAGGTACAGCGGCGTATACAGGTCCTGGATGAACGAGATCGGCCGGCCTGACACCAGGGAAAGCGTCACGTGCGACCAGTCGTTGTCCGAGGTGTTCTCCACAATGGCCCAGCCCTGTAAGAACGGTTTCTTGCCCGACAGGTCCAGGCGGTACGAGGTCTTCCACACCGGGGTCTCCACCAGGTAGCCCACGCGCACCTCACGCCGGCCCTGGCCAGTGAACTTGATATCCACGGGCTTGCGTTCAGTGTCGCGGGCGCTGGTGAGCAGCGCCAGGGCCTGGCCCAATTCCTGACGCAGGTGGGCATCATCGAAGGTCAGGCTGCTGATGGAATCCAGGGGCACCGGCTGAATACCCGCCGCCGTGACCAGGTCCAGGATGTATTCCTTGATCTCAGCCGGGGGGGTGCCCACCACCCGGGTGTGCGCTTCGACGTTGAGAATCGAGCCGGTGATGGCATTCGGGACGGTGACGGTGACCTTGGTGCCCCGGAGTTGGTTGAGCAGGTCATGCAGAGGTGGATTGGCCGAGATGTCCACCCCGAAGCTCTTCAGTGCCCGGGACACGGGCTCGTTGGCCCCGTAAGTCACGGAATCCACCGTACCATGGCCGGACAAATCCATCAGCACCATGGACTTGAGCACATCGTTGATCTGACTGGTCTTGAACATCAGGCGCAGGGTGGCGTTGCCATCCACCGTGCCCGAGTGCTCGAAGTAGCCCACGCCCGAGGAAAACAGCACCGCCCGGGTAACCGGCAGGTCGATGGTCTGGCCGGCTGGAGCAGGGGCCGGGGAGGCAGGTGGCGGAGGCGCCGCCGGGGCCGGGGCAGGTGCTTGGGCCCACACAGGGCTGATCAGCAGACCGATCAGGGAGAGAAAGCAGGCGGATCGACGCATGACAGGGCTCCTGAACCGAGTGACTAAGGATCAAGTTTACCACTCCCGGACCCAAACTCGGTGGCGATGGGAAGTTGGACGCATAGGTTGGGGATCGGGTTCCCCCATCAGTCTTTTTCGGCTGGCCTTACCCCGGGGAGCCTGCTCCGCCACAAATGCGCCCCGTCAGCGTTGCCGGGTCGATTCCCGAACCACGAGGCTCGCGTCCAAGAGCACCTGTCGCCCGGGGCGCTGCGGCTGGGCCAAACGCTGGAGCATGGTTTCCACGGCCGCCTGGCCAATATCGCGGCAGGGCTGGTGCATGGTGGTCAGCGGCACCGACAGCAGTGTGGCATAGCGGACATCATCAAAGCCGGCGATCTTCAGGTCGCCGGGCACCCGGCGCTTCAGCCCCAGCCGCTTTTGCCAGTCAAGCGAGGCATAGAACAGCCGCTTCCGCTGGCGTTCGTTGAACCAGTGGCGGTAGATCAGCCGTTCCTCGCGG
>JAJXSS010000134.1:1861-9516 GCA_021784455.1 Planctomycetota bacterium | reverse complement strand
AGCTGGGTGAACTCGGCCTGGCGGTCGGCCCGGGGGTCTTCATCGCGGAAGCAGCGGGCGATCTGCACGTAGCGTTCGCAGCCCGAGACCATCAGGATCTGCTTGAAGAGCTGGGGGCTCTGGGGCAGGGCGTAGAAGCTGCCGGGCTGCAGGCGGCTGGGCACGAGGAAGTCGCGGGCGCCTTCCGGGGTGGACTTGCACAGAAAGGGGGTCTCGATCTCCAGAAAGCCGTGCTCATCGAAGTGGTCGCGCATGATCTTGGCCACGCGGTGCCGCGTGCGCAGGATCTCCTGCATCCGGGGGCGGCGCAGGTCGATATAGCGGTACTTCAGCCGCGTCTCCTCCCCCACGTTGTCGGCATCATCCGGGGTGAACGGCGGCGTGACGGCTTTGGCCAGGATTTCCAGGTGGCTGGCCTGGACTTCCACTTCGCCGGTGGCCAGCTTGGGGTTGGCCATGCCCGGTTCGCGCAGGACGCACTGGCCCGTCACCGCCACCACATCTTCGCTGCGCAGCTTGTCGGCCAGGTCGTGGGCTTCTTTGAACTCCGGGTGGAAGACCACCTGGGTCAGACCCGCGCGGTCGCGCAGGTCGATGAAGATCACGCCGCCGTGGTCGCGGTAGCTGTTGACCCAGCCCATGAGCGTGACCGCCTGACCCACCTGCTCCTTCCGCAGCGCTCCGCACGTGTGTGTCCGCTTCCGCATTGCTGTTCCTTCCCGAGTTAGTGAGCCACGAAGCCACGAAGACGCGAAGAAGAGGATGAAACCACCAAGGGCACCAAGAGTACCAAGGCAAAACTAATTCTTAAGTCTCTCCGCCTGGCTCTACTCTTTTCCTGGTGTCCTGGGTGTTCTTGGTGGTTCAACTTCTTCTCTTCGATTTCTTCGCATCTTCGTGTCTTCGTGGTTTCAAGTTCCCAACAAAAAACCCCGCCGCTTCACCGGCAGGGGTTGCATTGACGCACGTTTGGCGTCGGCCCTACCGGCTGGGGGAGGGGTTATTATGGCCATTCCCGCCAGGGGCACCAAATGGGTACCTCATGGTCCCTAGTATACCCGCCGCGCTGGAGGCCTGTCGGGGCCCGATTTCATTGCAGTCGTGCGCCACCAGCGGTAGACTCACGGGCTTTCCCTCAAGCGAGGTGGGGCCCAGGTGGGCTGCAAGCCTTGACCCGCCCTACCCTTTTACCTCCGGAATCCCCCGAGGGGGCGACAGGTGACGGCATGATGCAAAGTGCAGTGGACAAGGCGGCGGCCCTGGTTGAAGCCCATGAGTACATCCGGCGTTTCGAGGGCAAGACCATCGTGGTCAAGGTCGGCGGCTCCATCATGGATGAGCCGGAGAACCTGAAGAGCGTTATCGCCGACATCTGCTTCATGGACGCCGTGGGCATGCGCCCCGTGGTCGTTCACGGGGGCGGCAAGAGCATCACCCAGGCCATGCAGCAGGCCGGGCTCCAGGCCCAGTTCGTCCAGGGCCAGCGTTACACCGATGAACGCACCCTGGCCATCGCCGAGCACGTGCTGGTCAACGAGGTCAACAAGACCCTGGTGGACTGGATCAACGCCCTGGAGCACAAGGGCATGGGCCTGCACAGCCTGGGCAGTTGCGTGGTCTTCGGCAAGCGCCTGTTCCTGCCGGCCCAGGATGACCCCAAGCGCAAGCTGGACATCGGCTTCGTGGGCGAGGTCGAGTCGGTCAACGCCTCCCTGATCAAGGCCCTGATCGAGGCCGATTACATCCCCGTCATCGCCCCCATCGCCGGCGATTCGGCCGGGGGCAAGCTCAACGTCAACGCCGACATCGTGGCCGGGCACGTGGCCGCGGCCCTCAAGGCGGAAAAGCTGGTGCTGGTTTCCGACACGCACGGCATCCGCACCGGCCGGGGCGCCGATTCGCTGGCCTCGAGCCTGACCAAGCACCAGATCCAGGCGCTGGTGGAACAGGGCATTATCACGGCCGGGATGTTGCCCAAGGTGGAGGCCAGCTTCATCGCCCTGGCCGGCGGGGTGGCCAAGACCCACATCGTCGACGGTGGCATCCCCCACGCCGCGCTGTTGGAGGTGTATACGAACGAGGGAATTGGCACGGAAATCGTGCTGTGAGTGGGCCGAACCTACCGACATGAAGCACTTTCTCTCCATCGCGGACACCCCGAATCAGGACCTCCTCCACGTGTTTGAGGTGGCCTTCACCCTGCGCCGCCAACGTCAGCAGGGGGTGGCCAATGCACCCATCCTGGCCAACAAGACGCTGGCCATGATCTTTGAAAAGCCTTCCCTGCGCACCCGGGCCAGCTTTGAGCAGGCGGCCTACGAACTGGGCGGCAGCGCCATCGTCATGGGCGATGCGGAAGTGGGCCTGGGCCGCCGCGAGCGGCCGGCCGATGTGGCCCGCGTCCTGTCGGGCATGGTCCACGGCATCATGGCCCGCGTCTTCGAGCACGCCAAGCTCCTGGAACTGGCCCAGTTCAGCAGCGTACCGGTCATCAACGCCCTGTCCGATTACACCCATCCCTGCCAGGCCCTGGCGGATGCCATGACCATCATGGATGAATTCGGCCGGGACCTGCGTGGCCGGACGCTCGCTTTCATCGGGGATGGCAACAACGTGGCCCGGTCCCTGGCCGTGCTGTGCGCGAAGCTGGCGATGAATTTCGTTCTGGCCGCCCCGCCGGGCTACCAGTTGGAGGCGCCGCTGCAGCGGCGCCTGAAGTCCCAGGTGCCCGGCGACTGGCTCACCCAGACCGCCGACCCCGCCCAGGCCGTGCAGGCCGCGGATGTGATCTACACCGACACCTGGGTTTCGATGGGCCAGGAGGCCGACAGCAAGAAGCGTCTCAAAGACCTGGCCCCTTATCAGGTCAACGAGGCTCTGCTGGCCCGGGCTCCGGCCCACGCCGTCGTGCTGCACTGCCTGCCGGCCTACCGCGGCAAGGAAATCACCGAGGCGATGCTGGAAGGTCCGCGGTGCCGCGCGTTCCCCCAGGCCCATAACCGGCTGCACGCCCAGAAAGGGCTGCTCGCCGTGCTCATGGGCGGCCTGTGAGTGGGCGGATGGGATAGGTGGCTAATGGGTTGACGGGCCGGTAGGGTCGATGGACCCTGGGCTGCGTTTACGCGTTGGCCGGTCAACCCGTGAACCGATTCCGGTCTTCTCTACCGTTGCACGCGTCAAAATGCCGATCAAAAGGGCAATCGGCCGAGCGCCCGGCGCCCGGCGTCTACCCATGCCTGATGCCCCCCGACAACCCGAGGGCCAGTCGCGGCCTGCCACGAGCACGGAGGATGTGGGCAACCTGATCGTGCTGGTGGTGGGGGCGCACCTCAGGGCCGAAGTCGCCGACCGCCCCGTGGCCTACCGGCTTGGCGAGGAGATTCGCCGCTGGGTCGAGCGCCAGGGTGAGCGTCTGAGCATCCGCTTTACCCCCGTCGTGTGCTGCGATGTGTGGTACATGAGCCAGGAACCCCTGCAGCGCCGGCCCACCATCTCAGTGGGTGGCCCGGGGGTCAACAGCCTTTCCGCCTATTACGCCCAGAAGCTCAACCCGGCCCTGGTCCGCGAAAACCAGATGATCATCCAACTCGACCCGGAATTCGTGGACCTGCGCGTGTGCGTGTGGGGCATGAACCACGAGCTGACCCTGGGGGCCGTCAACTACTTCACCCAGCACTACCTCGACAGCTACCTGCGGGCCGTGGCCACCCAGGTCGAGCCCCAGGTCGATTGAATTTTCGATTTGAAGAGGCGACCCGCCACCGGCGGCGCCGATTCCGGGGACAATCGAAAATCGATAATTCCTTACAGTCCCCACTCGGCCCGCGCTTTTTCCATCGATACCACCTTGTCCGGGTCGCTTCCCCAGCGATAGTGACCGATGGGGTTCGCTCCCGCCCAGCGTTCATCCACCGGGTCGGCCGCCGGCTGGAAGCGCGTGTCGGCGCTGATCCGGTAGCGATCCGTCGTGTTGTTGGTCGAGGCGTGCATCGTGAAAATGCCGAACACGAGCACATCGCCGGCCCGAAAATCCGTGGTCTGCCAGGTGCCCCCGAAGCGTTCCACGATCTCCAGGGGGTCCTTGCTGAACCAGCCCTGGGCCACGCGGTCGCGGTCCACATCCATCCGGCCATAGGTCTGGCGCAGTCTGGCATATTCTTCCAGCCGGTGCGAGCCGGGAATGATGGCCAGGGAACCCAGTTCCACCGGGACATCGCCCAAGGGCGTCCAGATCGTCAGCAGGCGCTCGGACCCCCGGCCCATGTAGACCACATCAAAATGCCCGCCCGTGTTTTCGCCGCCCCCGACGGCCCGCAGCCACTTGTAATCGAAGGTCAGGGCCGGTTCGGCGAAGAACCGGCCGAAGAAGTCGAACACCACCGGACTCTCGAGCACGGCCTGCACGGCGGGATGGTGGGTGATCCCTTTGCGTCCGCCCCAGAACTTGCCGCCCGCGCCGGGGGCCCGGAGCAGTTCCAGCGCATCCGATCCGGGGGCCAGGAGATTTTCCCGGGCCAGTTCCTGGGCCACCACGCGCCGGGCCTGTTCCACCTTCCGGGGCTCGTGCAGGCCCCGGACCAGGAGGTACCCATCCTCGGCAAACCGTTCCCGCAGGGCCTGGCGGTTGTGCCGCAGCGCATTGGCCTCGCGCAGTTCTTTCTGGAGGTACGGGCCGCCCACTTCCAGTTCGCGCGGGCCAAAGGGGACTTTCATCGCTGAATCTCCGGGGTGCCGGCCGCATTCGGCCCAGCACCCAATCATTGTCCGGCCGAAACCGGAGAACATGGCGCGGTCAGCCGATAACTTGTACAATCTGGCCAGCAGGACAGCGTCGCCGGAATTCTTCACGGATATGCAGCGATGTTCGCGCCCACACGGATTCTCTGCCGAAGCACGCTCAAATCGCCTGTTGGCGAGATTTCTCTGGCCGGCTGCATTCACGGCGGCCAGGGCTGTGGCCACCCAAACATGCGCGTTTTGGGTGCCTACGCCCTGGTCTATCTGGCCGGCGGCACCGGCCGGTTCGCCGATGCCTTAGGCCACGACCAGGCGGTGGGGGCCGGCGATCTGCTCCTTGTTTTCCCCGAGGTGGCCCATCGCTATGGGCCGGAGGCGGGAGGGGCGTGGCACGAGATCTATGCGGTCTTCGAGGGGCCGATTTTTCGCCTCTGGGAGGAGCGCGGCCTGCTATCCCCGCGCCGGCCCCTTTTGCACCTGGAACCGGTCGAGTATTGGTACCACCGCATCGAATCTATTTTTGCCACGCCGGTGATGCCCGACTTCGGTTCCCCGCTGGTCCAGGTCTGCCGGCTGCAGCAACTCCTGGCCGACGCCCTGGATGCCCAGACCGCCTTGAATCTGGGCCGGCAGGATCTGCAATGGGTGCACCGCGTGGCCGCCATGCTCGAGTCCGATCTGGGCCGCGACATCGACCTGGGCGCTTTGGCCGGGCAGTTGAGCGTGACCCCCGACAGTTTCCGCAAGCGTTTTACGCGTCTGGTGGGGACGACCCCGGCCCGCTACCGGGCCAAAAAGCTCATGGACCGGGCCTGCGAACTCATCCAGCAGGGCCTCCTGACCGACAAGCAGATCGCCTACCGTCTGGGCTTCTGCGATGAGTTTCACTTTTCCCGCCGCTTCAAGAAACTGGTGGGCATGCCCCCGCGCACGTTCCGGCGCAACCTTCCGCAGGCCGGTTCGGTTGCCGGGCCGCGCCCGGTATGATTTGTAGTGGCTCGCAGGGTTCCTACAATTCCCACCAACCATGGAACTGGCCAATCTTCAGAACTCCGATCCCCGGGCGACGGCGGAGGTCGTGCGCCGGGCCGCCGAGGTCTTCGCCGCCGGCGGTCTGGTGATCTTCCCCACGGAAACGGTCTACGGCATCGGCGCGGCCGCCGCCCATGACCGCGGCTACGAGGCCCTGCGCAACGCCAAAGGCCGACCCGACGATCAGCCCTTTACCCTGCACATCCCCACCGCCCGGGCGGCCGAACTCTACGCCGACCTGGCCAGCCCCAGGCTGCGCCGCTTCGTGGGCAAGGTATTCCCCGGGCCGGTGACCCTGGTGGTGGATGTCAGCGACGATCAGATCGCCCAGTCCCTGGCCCGTCTGGGGCTGCCGGCCTGGGCGGCGGACCGCCTGTACCACCACAATACCGTGGGCTTGCGCTGCCCGGATCATCCCCTGGCCCGGCAGGTGCTGGGGGCGGTGGAAGGCCCGGTGGTGGCCTCCAGCGCCAACCTGCGCGGCCAGCGCCCGCCGCGGGACTGCGCGGAGGCCGCCCAGGCCCTGGGCGACCGGGCCGGCCTGGTCATCGACGGGGGCCCCTGCCAGTATGCCAAGCCTTCCACCGTGATCCAGATCCGCGCGGCCGGCCCCGCCGGTTCCACCCCCACCATCCGGGTCCTGCGCGAGGGCGTCTACGATGAACGGACCATCCGCCGCCTGCTGCGCTGGAATGTGCTGATGGTGTGCAGCGGCAACACCTGCCGCTCGCCCCTGGCCGAGGCTCTGGCCCGCCGGCAACTGGCCCAGGCCCGGGGCATCGCCACCGATGAACTGGAGGCTGCCGGCCTGTTCGTCGCTTCCGCGGGCGTGGCCGCCGCCGACGGTATGCCCGCCAGCAGCGGGGCCCTCGCGGCCGGCTCCCGGCTGGGGCTGGATCTGGCCCGGCACCGCTCCCGGAGCCTGACTCGTGATATGATCCACCAGGCGGACCTTATCCTGTGCATGACCCGCAGCCATGTGCAGGCGGTGCTGGACCTGGAGCCCCTGGCCGCCGAGCGGGTGTTTCCGCTGGATCCTGCCGCGGATGTGGAAGACCCCATCGGCTGCGGGACGGAGGACTATGTCCGCTGTGCCCAGCGCATCGACCAGGCCCTGGCCGCCCGGTTGAAGGAGCACCATCCATGAAGGTTGCCATCGGCTCCGATCATCGCGGCACGGAAGCCCGCATCCACCTGCAGGAACTGCTCAAACGCCAGGGGCATGAGGTGGTGGTGTACTCGGTCAACGATGGCAAGAGCTGCGACTATCCCGATGTGGCCTACCCCGTGAGCCGGGCGGTGGCCGATGGCGCGGCCGACCGGGGCATCCTGATTTGCGGCACCGGGATTGGCATGTCCATCGCCGCCAATAAAGTCGCCGGGGTGCGGGCCGCCCTGGTGCACGATGAGGTGGGGGCCGACATCTCCCGCCGGCACAACGATGCCAATATTCTGTGCCTGTCCGGGGACATGCTGGGCCTGCGCATCATCGACCGGATCGTGCTGACCTGGCTGCGTACCGAGTTTGAGGGCGGCCGCCACGCCCGCCGCATCAGCAAGATCCACGCCATCGAACGCGGCCAGGACCCCGGTTCCGTCGCCGCCGGCTCGACCGTGGCGGCGGAGTAGCCCCCGGAATGGCCTGCGGAATCTCTGATTTCTGATCTCTGATCGGCCCCCGCTCCGCCCTTGGAATATCTGTATTCCGCTCCGGCCCAGCGCTTCTGGAGACGTGCTTTCTTTCCCCGACATCCTGCTTTCTGCCCGCCGGAGTTGAGCAGCCGGCCGGAAGAATCGGTCTTGGGCCGGTCCGGGGGGGTGGTACAATAGCGACCGACCGCTCGGGGACGGTCCCCGGGCCTGTCTGAGCGCTGTTGCGGCGGCGG
>JAJXSS010000134.1:0-1851 GCA_021784455.1 Planctomycetota bacterium | reverse complement strand
GAGACAAAGATGTGCGTCTCCTGGTTCAGCCTGGTCAAGTCGGCCCTTTACGAGGATGCGCGGTTGATATTCCCAGCGCGAAGCCGCCCGCACATCATCGGGCGCTCGTCTGGGTGTCCGCGCGGCGAGGTTCCTGTGAGGACGTTCCCAGCCTGTTCTCCCGGCAACGAAACCCGGGGTTCTCTTCAATCAGCGCTGGGAGTAGGGCTGGCCCTGTCGCTCGGGCTGGCCCTCGCAGGTTGTTCGGGTGCCGCCAGTCCGTCGGGAGCAGCACGACAAGCGACGCTTGACCAGGTGAAGTTGTCGCGGCTTGGGACCGTGCAGGCGGGTGCAAACGATTTCGTCTTCAGCGCTGATGGCCGGCACCTCGCCTACATCGCCGGTCAAGGCGGCCAGCAACGGGTTGTGGTCGACGGCCAGGCACAAACCGCCTACGACGAGGTCCCCGAGTATCCCCTCGCTTTCAGCCCCGATGGGCAGCATATCGCCTACCAGGCAAGAAAAGGGAACCAGTGGCTCGTGGTCGAAGATGGCCGGGAAAGCAAGCCATTCGATGGCATTCTTGAAGGCACACCGACCTTCAGCCCTGACAGTCAGCGCCTGGCTTTTGCCGCCCGAACCGGGGGCCGCCAATTCGTAGTCGTCGATGGCAAGCCGCAAACGGCATACGACAAGGTTCTGTATTTCTGTGCCCCACGATTCACCGCCAACAGCCGGCACGTGTGGTACGTCGCCCAGAAGGGCACCAAACAGATCTTGGTCGTCGATGGGAAGCAAGGGCGGGCCTACGACGTGATCGGAACTCCCACATGGAGTGCCAACGGGAACCATGTCGCTTATCAGGCCATGCTGGGCAACCGGAACGTGCTCGTGCGCGATGAGGTCGAGGAGCCCTGGCCGGCGGGGATGTTCGACCCCGTTACCGCGCTGCGTCGCAACGGCAAGGAAATCATCGCCGTCGCCCGTCAAACGCCCAGCAGGATCGATCTGGTCGTCAACGGCAAACCACAGGGCAAGGGATATGCAGGGTTGGGCGCGGTGGTCTTCAGCCGTGATGGGAGCCATATCGCCTACGTGGCGATGACCAATGATTCGAGAGGCTTGAAGTTCCGAATCGTGGTTGATGGAAAAGAAGGCCCCGTGTACGACTTCATGGGCGAGTTGATCGGCCCCGATGTCTTGGGGGATCCGCGGCCTGTATTCAGCCCGGATGCCAGGCACCTGGCGTACACGGCCAGAAAAGGCAAGACCGAAAAGCAATACCAATGGGTGGTTGTGGTCGACGGGTACGAGGGCCCATCTTGCGACGGCGTGGCGGAACTGACTTTCAGTCCCGACTCACAGCACCTGGCCTACATGGCCAAGCGGGGCAAGAAATGGGCCGTGGTCGTGGACAGAAAAGCAGGGCCGGAATTCGACGCCATCGAGGGTTGGGACCCCAGTGGAGCCGTCAAGCGTTCGCGCATCGATTTCAGCCCCGACAGCCAGCACGTGGTCTATTCAGCGAATCATGCCTCGGGTCCATTCGCAAACCAATGGATGGTGGTCCTCGATGGTGTCTCGAACGGTCCCTTCGACTACCTTGGCGGGCCCAACTTCGACGCCCAGGGCCGTTTGGAATACCTCGCCGTCAAAGATGGAGCCATCTACAAAGTAACCTGGCTTCCCAAGCAATGAATCACCGCTAGCGGGAAACCAGAGACTGCTCTTTGCGAAGTTGGCTGGCGGACGTGCCCAGGGCCACCGGTGCAGGGGCGGGAAATGGGATAAGTACGTATACCGACCGTAGCGCAGCCCGGAGGACCGCTCATGTCCATGACCCTCATGTCAGTCCTCTTCTGGTGGACCCCC
>JAJXSS010000133.1 GCA_021784455.1 Planctomycetota bacterium | reverse complement strand
CGCAGCACCCCGTGCGTTTTCTCTGTGCAGGCATTGGCATGCGGACGCTGCCCTGGGAAACCGATGCCCAGATCGAAGAATTCGCCCAGAAACTGGTGCGGGCCGGATATAGCGCGGTGCGCCCCCACATGCTGGACACCATGTTGATGGACGGTTCCAAGCAGGATCTGGTGTTCAACCCCCGGAAACTGGATCAGTGGGACCGGCTGTCGGCTGCCTTCAAGAGGCACGGTATCTACCTGTACCTGGATCTGACCACCTCCTGGAGCATGTTCCGTGCGGTCAATCCCTGGTTGCCCCAGAGCCGGTCCATCAACCTCAACGTACGCACCTATTTTGATCCGGCCGCTCAGGAGCATTGGAAACGCGGGGTCAAGGAACTGCTGGAACACGTGAACCCCTATACCGGCGTGGCCCTCAAGGACGAACCGCAGGTTCTGGCCATGGAACTGCGCAACGAGGCCGGGTTGCACTTCCAATGCCAGTGGATCTGGCATCAAGTCCCCGTTCACGGTGTGAGCGATGAGAAAGTGATGGGCATGCTGATGGACCACTTCCGTTCGTGGCTCCAGACCCGCTACGGCACCCTGGAGAAGTTGCGCCAGGCCTGGACGGTCCATCAGGCCAACGGCACCACGCGCAGCCTGCTTCCTCCCGACCGGACGTTTCAGACCCTCGGGCCGCCGCCCCTCAACGGCAATGGCCCGGACACCGCCGATCTGATGCGTTTCTTCACCTATACCGAGCAGCACACCTATGCCTGGATGGCGAAGTATCTGCACGATGACATCGGCGGCCACGCCGTGCTCAACGATTACAACAACGATACCACCAACCAGGCCACCTTCACGCGCACGGTGCTGCCCCTGATCGACATCCACGGCTATCAGGATCACCCCACCGACATCGCCAACCCCGGCTCCCGACAGTCAGGAACCAGCCTCACCGAGTCGGAGGCCGATGCCTTTGACCGCATGGCCAGCGTGCGCCAGGTGGGCAAGCCCATGGTCTGCACCGAATGGGGCGAGCCGTTTTGGAACCCCTGGCGCTTCGAAGCGGGGCTGGTGTTCCCCCCGTATGCCGCCCTGCAGGGCTGGCAGATGCTCACGCAGCATGCCGAAGCCGTCTGGCTGCATACGGATAATTTCATGACCCCCCTGACCAGTTTCCGCACCGCCTTTGATCCGCCGCTGAAGGCCGCCGAGCGAATGTCCGCCCTGCTGTTCGCCCGCGGCGATGTGCAGACCAGTTCCCATCTGGCCCAGATTGACCTGAATGCTCCCCAGATCTACCGGCAGGGGCTGGCCTCCTGGGGCCTGCCGGGCAATCTCACCCGCCTGGCCCTGGTCTGTGGCCTGGGGGTCAAGGTGACCGGTATCCCGGCCGCCGTGCCCGGGGTCCCGGTTCAACCCGATGTCACGCTGACCCCCACCGGTGGCGATGTGATGATGCGCCTGGCCGGTGCCGAGCAGCCCGTAACCTTGCAGTCCCAGGTGAATGCCTCCGGTCTGGACAACGCCCTGGCCGCCCTGCGCCGCAGCCATGCCCTGCCGGCCGGCAACCGTACCGATCCGGCCAAGGGGGTCTTCCAGAGCGATACCGGCCAGTTGATCCTCAGCCGCAACGACAAGTGCATGATGGTGGATACTCCGCGGAGCCAGGGGGCCACCCTGGCCCGCCCGGGCCAGTCCGTCCAACTGACGGATGTGACCTTGACCAATCACGGGGCTCCGGCGGGGGTGCTGGTCAGCTCGCTCACCGAGGCACCCCTGCCACGCAGCCCGCACCTGCTTCTGGTCATCGCTACCGATGCCCTCAATTCGGGCATGACCTTCACGGATCGAACGGAGTCGGAAGTGGTCAAGCGCGGCACCATGCCGGTGCTGCTCCGCGTGGCCCATCTGACGGTCTCCCTGCGGCACAACCATCCCGAGCGGCTGACTTTGTGGGCTCTGGCCGCCAACGGCACGCGGAGCCAGCAGATCCCGCTGACGATCCAGGGAGACCGGGCCATCGCCACCATCGACACCGGCGCTCTCAAGGCCGGGCCCACCCCGTATTTTGAGTGGGTCAGTGGTCCGGGGGGGCCGGCGGTCGCTCCCTGAAAGGCGGGCAGGGGCCACGGGTCGCCCGTCTTACTTCCGGGGGCGGGAGATCCGTGCTTTTCGGCCGCCCAGACCACGGGTCTGCCAAGACGCCGACCCCTGGCACCCCGATCGCGCTCAGGCGTTTGCCCTCCCCCCCTTCAGCGGTTGTTTTGGTATGCGTGCTTTCACGTACGATAATGGACCGATTATGTCTACTCCCCAGCGCCCCAACCTGATCCTGATCACCACCGACCAGCAGCGTTTCGACACGGTCGGCCGCTATGGTAACCCCGACATCTATACCCCCCATCTGAACTGGATGGCCGATACCGGGGTGCTCTGCCGGCGTGCCTACAGCGATGCCCCGGTCTGCTGCCCCGCCCGCGCCACCATGATCACCGGCATGCACTACCGCAACATGCACGGCTATGGTGGCTGGGGCCCACCTACCGCTCCCGATGCCGCCACGACCCTGCCGGGCCTGCTCACCCGCCAAGGCTACCAGACCCGCTCCATCGGCAAGGTCCACTATCACCCCCCGCGCTGTCACTACGGCTTCGAACACATGGAGATCCTCGAGGACTACTACCGCTTCATGCGGCAGTTCCCCGACCGGGGCATTCCCATGGATCACGGGATGGGGCAGAATGAGATGGAACCGGTGATCTCCACAGTGGACGAGTCGTGGAGCCTGACCCGCTGGCTCGTTAACCGGGCCATCGACTTCGTCGAGACCCGCGATCCCACCCGCCCGTTCTTCCTGAATCTGGGCTTCGCCAAACCGCATGCCCCCTTTGACCCCTGCCTGAACTACTGGCAGCTTTACGCCCAGGCCAATCTGCCGGCTCCGGCCATTGGCGACTGGTCCGCCGATCCCGCCCGCATCCCCTCGGGCTTTCTCACCCCCACCTGGACCCTCAACGGCGGTGATCGCCTGAGCCCCCAGGTCCTCCAGCAGGCCAAGAAGGCCTATTACGCCTGCATCACCCAGATCGACTACAACCTTGGCTATCTCCTGGCCCGCCTGCGGGAACTGGACCTCTTGGATCACTCCCTGATCATCTTTACGGCCGACCACGGCGAAATGATGGGCGATCACCACATGGGGGCCAAGACGGTCTTCTTGGAAGGATCGGCCCACGTGCCCATGCTCGTCCGCGGGCCGGCGGAGCTGGTGTCCCCCGACCAGGTCGGCCGGCCTTCGGAAGACCTGTTCTGCCTGGCCGATCTGATGCCCACCTTCCTGGCCGCGGCCGGGGTTCCGGCTGCCGCCCAGCCGGCCCAGGACGGCCTGAACATTCTGGATGTGCTCCACGGCCGCGCTCGGGGGCGATCTTCCTTCATCGGGGCCTATGCCGGTCAGTTCTGTGTCTTGCGCGAGGGCTGGAAGTACATCTACACCAACGTGGGGGGTGCCGAACTGCTCTTTGACCTGGCGGCCGATCCGTACGAGCAGAAAAACCTGGCCACCCAGCCCGCCCACGCCTCACGCAAGGCGGCCTTGCATCGCGAGTTGGTCGAGGCCCTGACAGCTTCGGGCAGCGCGGATGTGGCCGACGGTCGGTTCGTGGTCAAGCCGGTGCCCAAAGAGTCTGAGGAGCGCCTGCACCGCTGGCCCGGCTTCCACTCCCGCGAGTTCACCCCGGTGGATGTCCTGCATTAGTCGCGGCCCGCCCCGCCCCGGCCCGCTCGTCTTGGCCCTTCGCGACGCCGCTGTCCCGCAGGCTCCACGGCCCTGGGCGTTTCGTCTGTTGCCTGCGTTACACGGAGACTTTCTCTTCTTCGTTCGAATCGTCCGAGGTGGTCGCCTCGTCCGGGTGCTGGAGCTGTTGCTCGATCTCCTGGAAGCGGGCGATGTCCACGGTCGAGACATGGCCCTCCACGCGGCCGTTGTCCAAGGGATTGGCCACGCGGGCGGCCAGGTCGCGCATCAGGGCGAACGTGTCACGGATGCCGCCGATGAGGAACCAGACGGTGGACACGCTGCCGACGGCCAGGGCGGTCACGATGGTGGTAATGAAGAAATAGACGGCCCAGTAGCGGGCCGGCCAGGGCGAGATGACGTTCCACAGAACCACGCCGCAGAACATGATGCCAAAGCCGTAAATCAGCCCCCAGCCCACCACCGACCAGGCGATGATCTTGTCGCCCAGGGTGTACTCATGGTCGATCCCGACGATCATCTGGATCAGGCGCCGCAGGGTCAACCGCTGCTTGACGGGCTTGGGTGTCTGCTCATCGCTGTAGATGCCGCGATGCAGCATGCGATCGAGATTGAAGGGGGTCTTGAGCGTCACCAGGGAGCCCACGACATAGGTGATGACGCCAAAGAGCATGGCCAGGAAGTAGATCTCGAAGGAGTTGATGGGGAACTTGACGGCGTCCATCTTCCACTCAATGTAGGGGTTGAACGGCCGGGAGACGGCGGTCAGGAAATGTCCCACCGGCCCGACCCAGTGATGGCGCGCCAGCCAGGGATAGATGAGGCCGGGCCAGTTGCGCTCGCAGAGCAGGCCGGCGGTGGGAATCCCCGAGCCCACCACCAGGGCGCCCCAGGCGCCGGTGGTGGTCCCAAAGCGGGTATAGAGCCCGCCAATCATGATCGGGCCGGCGGCGCCCAGCCACACCGCACACATGATGGTGAGGAACATGTTGATGAAATCGAGCTGGGTGAAGAAGAGGGAGACGATGAAGAAGAGCAGCGTTACACCCAGGGTGCATACTTTCAGGAGCTTGAGGTGCCCTTCCACGCTCAGCGGTTTCTTACGCAGCGGCAACACCACATCCTGGATAATGGTGCCCGCGGAATTGAAGGTGCGTGAAGCATCGCTGGACAGCAGCATCATGATCATCAGCAGGGTGAAGAGCCCCAGCAGCACCGGCGAGAAGAGCGAGCCCAGCAAAACGGGCATCAACTGCTGGGTGTAGAGAGACTTGAACTGCTGGAAAAGGGCGTTGCCGGCGCCGCTGTCGGGTGAATTGGCCAGGATGGCCTTGCGGATGTTCTGCAAGTAGGGCGTGTCGGGGTTCTGGTCGCGGGAATAGGGTGCATCGACCCCGATGTGATGCTGGGCCGGCGGAATCTGGGCCACCGCCGCCCGGATCGCGCCCCGGGTGTGCGGATTCTGAACGATGTCCGCGGCGATCCGGTCGGTGAGTTTCACCCGCACGTCGCGTGCCTCGCCGGAGAAGCGCGACCCGAGCATGAAAGTGATCACGAAGATGGCGATCAGCGTCAGCATGGTCCAGGCGAAGCCGTTGCGCCAGGTGCCCAGGATGTTGGCCATCTTCTGCTCGTGCGGGGTCCGGCCGGAAGTCGTGACATCGTTGCCGATCCAGGCGGCGCGGTTCAGGACCGAGCCCACGATATTCACGATGAGCGCGAAGAGGTTGAAATCGCGCAGTTGCGCGATGTCCATCGGATTCAGAAAGCTCTGGCCCGCCGGGCGGTCGAGCATGACCGGCGCCACATCCTTGAACCAGGAAATGTTCAGCAGCACGAAAACCGTGAAGATCACGAAAATCGGATAGCTGATGATCCCCTGCAGGCAGTCGGCGATCAGCAGGGAAATGCGTCCGGCCGGCAGGATCATCACCAGGGCGCAGGTCAGCAGGAATGCCACCAGGATCCCGTACGTGGGTACGTTGAGCCCCAGGATATGGATATGGGGGCGTATGCCCAGGAAATAGATGAAAAATTGCACCGCCACGGCCGGGCCGATGGCATTGGTCCCCATCTCGGCGATGGTGCGAATGCTGCACGCGACGATGCGGAAGGACCGGCTGTAACGTACCTCCAGGAATTGCCCGCAGGACAGGCACCGGGTCTGCCGGAAGCGGTAAACGCAATAACCGCTCAGGGCCATGAACAGACCCACGGGGGCTGCCACGGCACCCCAGAAGCCGATGGCCATGCCGGTCAGGTAGTTCTGCTGGACCATGCCCACGAAGCTGATGACCGACAGGCCGCTGGCCAGGTCCCCGACGCTCAGGACGTACCGCCCCGCCACCCGGCCCGAGGCCAGGTAATCCGTGATGTCCCGGACGTAGCGGCGGGAATAGAACGCCATCCCTAGGACGAAGGCCAGGGGAAGGATGACGATGAGCCAAGCGAGCACATTCATGGGGTATCATCCGAGCAGTCTTAAGTGAATCGGCCCGCGCCAATTCCTCATTTGTTTACCCGTCGATTTCGCTTAGAAGGGCCGCGAAACCAGTGTCAACACGACCTAGTTTTCCGGCAGGCATCGCTGCATCTCGGACAGCCGGTAGCCAAAGCCCGGGCCCCGAACTGTGGACCAGTCGATTTCCCCCTGGCGGCGGCGGTAGAGGCCCGGATGCACCGCGGCTTCCGGCTCCGAGGCTTCGGGATAGAACTGCATGGCGTTGGTCTCCACGCCCATGATCGTGCCCGCGTGCGCCGCCAGCAGGACGTGGGGAATCTGGGCCAGCATGGGGTTGGTCAGATCCTGCACCATCAGCGTCATGCCGTGGGCCTTGGCCCAGCACAGGCTCAGGAGGGCTCCGGTCTGGGTCTTGCACGTCTTGAGGGCCACCCCCGACCAGCCCAGCGATCGCCCCAGGCGGACCAGCTTCCAGTCATGGGCGCTTTCATCCATGAACAGGGGCTTGCGGGCCGAGACACTGTGCACATCCAGCCGATGGCTTTCGAGGTCGTAGGGGAACGGCTGCTCCACGTAGAGAATCATGCCATAGATGCGCGGCTGCTCGCGCATCAGCCGGTCCAGGATGTCGTTGACGTAGGCCGGGTCGGTTACCGTGCAGTTGAAGTCGGCCGTCAGCCAGGTCACCCCATGGGCCAGGGCAATCTGGCCCACCCGCACCAGACGCTCATAATCCCATGCCCCGTCCTGGCCGCGGAGCTTGATTTTCAGGCATTTCAGGCCGTCACGGGCGATCCAGTCGGTAAGGAGCACCGGATAGCCGTCCTTTGGTTCGCCTCCCGTCAGCTCACCCGGCTCCAGCAGGTCCAGTCCCCCCACCAGGTGCCAGGCCGGCAATTGCCGGGCGGGATCGCTGACGAAGTAATCCTGCGGGTACCGGCCGGCAAAACTGACCCGGGATTGGGCCGCCGGGGTCAGGAACTGAGCCAGATCCCGGCTCATGTACCGGGCGTTGTATGTCGCATAGGTCGGCAGTCCGTGTAACTGCCCGAAGGCATCGTGCAGGGCAATGTCGAAGGCCGAGGCGCAGACCAGAGCGGCCAGATAGGGCAGGGGCTCGCGGGCCGGATTCTCTTGGTTTGCCGCCGCCAGCAGCCGCGGCAACGCCTGACTCAGAAAATCATGCCCGACCTCCAGGGGATGGCCCCAGACGTCGAAGTCCGGCCAGGCGTGACTCAACTGCTTGACCAACGCCTTTAGCGCGGTGTGCCGGCACTCGTAGGAAAGAGTGCTGGGCCAGACCCACGCCACACTCAGCGGCGTTTCCCCCCAGCCCTCGGCGCGGTGGCCGGCCCGGTCGGTCACGGTCAGTTGCACCCGGGCGCACGTGACGTGGGTAAGCGTTTCCGTGCCAAACTTCAGCGGCACCCGGGTAAGCACCGGCAAGAAATAAACGCGGGCGGCGACGCAGCGAATGTCTGTGCTCAGGGCCATGATGAATCCGTAAAAGCTGACCTGGGCCTGGGTTCAGGAACCCATCCGCGGCCCGGGTGTGCTGGTGTGCAAGGGTGTTCGATGTCTGCCCTGCGTTCGTGGGGAAGGTTCTGTGTTCGGGCCTGGCCGGTGCGCACAAGCGATCAGGAACCTCGAATCACGGCTACGGAAGCGCGTTCAACCAGCCGCGTCGGAATAACGATGCGTAGCGGCTCGTTGCCCTGGCTCTCGATCATTTCGATCAGGTGCCGCACCGCCACCTTCCCCATGTAGGCCTTGTCCACGAAGGTGGTGGTCAGCGGCGGGGCGGATCGGATGGGAACATCCAGATCCTGTCCCCCCATCACGCTGATGTCCTGCGGCACCCGCACCTTCGCCGCGGTCAGGGCCTGCACGGCCCCGGCCGCCAGACTGTCGTTTTCCGCCAGCAGGCAGGTGAACGGCCAGACGCCGGCCTTCCACGTGGGGAGGGCCCCGGTGACCGCGGCCCAGCCGTCCTCAATGTCTGCCCCATCCGCACGCAGGATCTGCGGGGCGACGCCCGGCCCCAGGCTGCCCAGATAGCCCCGCTCGTGATCGCGCGAATGCTGAGATCCCGTGTTCGAGGCCAGGTAAAGGATGCGCTGATGGCCGCAGGAGGCCAGATATCGCATGGCCTGAACGCATTCCTCATGGCCGTCGATGACCACACTGGTGACGGCGGGGAAATGATCAAAATGCACGCACACCATCGGCGCCCCGAAATCGGCGAGCTGCTTCACGTAGGAATCCGGAACCTGCCCCAGCAGAATCAGCCCGTCCACCCGGCCTTGCACCAGAACCCGGGGCATGCCGCTGGACTCCAGATTCTCCTGCGTGCTGGAAAACAGCAGGTTGTAACCCCGGCGGTCCAGTTCCTGCTCGATGCCGCAGAAAATCTCCCCGTAAAAGGGATTGCCCAGATAGTAACGCACCCGCCCCCGGAGAATGACGCCAATGTTCTGCGTCAGATTCTGACGCGCTGGCCGGCGCATCTGATACCCCAGTTGCTGCCCCACCTGCCACACCCGCTGGGCCGTTTCAGCGGCAATGCGGCGCATGCGGGCTTTGCCCGACAGCACGGCCGAGGCCGTCGCCAGGGACACGCCCGCTTCCTGGGCCACTTGGCGTAGGGTGATCTTCGACATAAGATTTTGCCTTCGCAAAACTTAGGCTATGCACAATCAACTGCTATAGTTTAGCAAAAAGGCAAGGAATTTTCAAATCCCCTGAGATCTCGTCGGGGCACACTCAGGGTGCCATTCGGAACGAACGGTGCCGGCAGCCGGTCACTTTCTTATGAGGTAGGGTGTGTGGTTCAACTGAACGGCTTTCCCATCGTTCAACCAGTACCCATCCTCAATCCGAAGCCCCGCAAACGGGGCGTTAAACAGGGGGATGTCCACCGACACGATCATGTTCTCTTCCAGCATCGCCTGGCTGGTCGGCCCGAAGATGGGTGGCTCAAACTCGATGACGCCCACCGAATGAATGCCCGAATACAGGAAGTACCGCCCCAAGCCAGCTTGCTCCATCACCGCCCGACCCCTGGCTTCCACCAGGCTTCCCTTGATTCCCGGCTTGAGGGCTTCATGGCAGGCTTGCTGGGCCTTGGCCGCGGCCTCGACGGCGGCCAAAACCTGCGGTCCCGGATCGCCGACCAGCACCGGCCGGCCGATGGCGCCATGGTAGCCTTCATACCGGGGGGCCACCGTGATCAGGACCAGGTCGTTCCTGGCGATTTTCCGGAGAGTCGTCCGGGCCAGAATCGGCCGGGAATTCTCGCCCGAGGCCACGATGGTATCAATGCCGGTTCCCTCGGCTCC
>JAJXSS010000132.1 GCA_021784455.1 Planctomycetota bacterium | reverse complement strand
TGGTCAACGACAGGCAAACTCGGCATGATGCAAGACTCCGTGTAAGGGGTTGGAAAGCGACACACACACGCCCGCAGCGTAACCGCTGCGGCCAGCCCCTACACGGTTTTACGCTCATCGAACTCCTGGTAGTGATCAGCATCATCGCCCTGCTGGTGGCCATGCTGCTGCCGGCGCTGAATGCGGCCCGCGAAGCCGCCCGCCAGGCTGTGTGCCTGAGCCAGCAGCGCCAGATCGGCATTGCCTTTACCTCCTACATGGTGGACTACCGCGAGCGGCTGATGGGCGCCTACAGCTACACCACCGGCACCGCTTCCGGCCGCCGTGCCTGGTACAGCTTCGTCGATGGCAAATACGCCTCCTATCTGCAGGTCAAAACCGGCGGCGACCCGGCCACCCGCTGCCCCGACAACAAAACCGGCTGGTATGGCGTCTATAGCAGCCACCATCCCCAAGCCGGCTGCACCCTGCACGCTGATTGCCAGTGCATGACCCAGTACATCAGCCAGAACTGGCCCGATCCGGCCACGGACAGCGTCGTGACCTGGGGCAGCCTGAGCTTCTTCGATCTGGATCGGTGCGCCCGGCCTTCGGCCTTTCTGCTGCTGACCGACACGACCTCCAACTCTCCGCCCGGCGCCACGGGCATCTGGCTGTTCGACCAGACGGGCCCGCAAAACTTCAATACCAACCGCAATGTCGGGCCCTGGCTGGCCCACGGAGCCTCCGGCAACAGCCTCTTCGCCGATGGCCACGCCGCCGCCTGCGGCCCCGACCAGTTCCAAAACAGCATCAACCAGCCGCATGCCTCAGCCCTGACGGGTATCACCGTGTGGTACGCCAAGGATGGCACGTTGCTGGGCCATTAACCGTCAACAAGGAGTTCCTATGACGACGACCGCAATGACGTGGGGGGCCGCTCTGGTCCTGGCCTTCGCCCTGGTGGAGGCAGCCCCCGCAAGTTCCGCCCAGGCCGCCGGCCTGCCGCCGATGGTCTTCCCCGACACCTGCGGGGTGCAGCTCAAGGCCAATAACTGCGATGCGGCCAACTTGGACAAGATCCGGGCCCTAGGCTTTAAGTTCGTACGCCGGGGCTTCATCTGGGAAAGCATCGAGAAGACCAAGGGGCAGTACGACTTTTCGGCCTACGACCGCCTGGTCAAGGACTGCAACGACCGCGGCCTGATGGTGCTGGCCTGCATGGCTTTCAGCAACAAGCTGTACGGCAAGGTCACCACCGATGCCGGCCGCGAGGGCTACGCCCGCTTCGCCGCCGCCCTGGCCGCCCACTACAAGAAGGCCAACGTGATCTTCGAGGTCTGGAACGAGCCCAATGTACGCACCTTCTGGGGCGGCCAGAGCGCCGGCACCCATAACTCCCGGGAATTCGCCGATGGCTACGCGGCCCTGGTCAACGCCACCGTGCCGGCCATGCTCAAGGCCAACCCCGACTGCTTCGTGATGGCGGGCTCGGTCTCCAACTACTGGGAGCCCAGCTACCAGTGGACGGAGTACTGCTTCCAGCGCGGCGTGCTCAAATCGGGCATCCGGGCCTGGTCCGTGCATCCCTACGGCACCAAGACGCCCGAGGAATTCGCCATCGGCCACACACGCACGCGGGAGCTCTTGAAGAAGTACGGCGCCCCGGACATGCCCATGATCGACTCGGAACGCGGTTTTTCCGTCAAGGAACGGGCCGAGGGCTGGTCCGGCGGGTCCAAGGAAAATGCCCTGGAGTACCAGGCCTGGAACCTGGTACGCCAGTACATGATCGACCAGTTGTACGGCATCCGCCTGACGAGCTGGTACGAATGGAGCGGCAACGAAGGCTTCGGGCTGGATGCCGACAATGGCACGCTGCCCGTGTACAGCGCAGCCCGCACCATGATCGCCCAGTTGACGGGCTATCACTTCGTGCGGCGCATCGATTCGGGGCACCCGCTGGATTACGTGCTGCTGTGGCAGAACGGTGACCGGCAGCAGAAGCTGGTGGTCTGGACGGCGCCCCCGGCCGGCGAAACACCCGATCAGGCCTATCCCCACAAGCTGGCCTTGACGGTCAGCGGTCCGGTCCAGGTGGCGAACATCAACGGTCAGGATACGCCCGTAACGGCGGATGGCCAGACCTGCCAACTGCTGCTCACGGGGGCGCCCCAGTACGTGACCCTCGCGCCGGAGGCGACCCCCAGCGCCCGGTCGCTGCCCCCGTTCAGCGCCCCGGTAGCCGCCGCCGCGCCGCCCCCCGCCGGGGCGACCGACCTGAAACTGTTCGAGCCCGGGGTGGCCTGGAAGTTCTTCAAGAACACCGGCGAAGGGTCCTTCGAATTGGCCAAGGACGAGGCCGGCAAACCCATGGGCATTCTGAAATATGACTTTGCCGGTTCCAAAGCCCGGGGCATGCCTTACGTCCTGGCCAGCGCCCCGGCCACCATCCCGGAAGGAACCACGGCCGTGCGTCTGCTGGCCCGCTCGCCCATCGCCCAGCAGCTCACCTTCCGTCTGGTCGACAGCACGGGGCAGACGCTGCAGTTCAAGACGCGGATCAAAGGCAGCGGCCAGTGGGAGGCGATCACGATCCCCCTGACGCGCCGCCTGGAGCACTGGGGCGGGGCCAACGATGCCAAACCGCATTTCCCGCTCAAGTCCCTGGTGTTGAGCGTGCCCCGGCCGGATGAACAGCACAAGACCGGGAAGGTGGAGTATCAGGAGGCCATAGGGATCGGCTCGGGCGACGCCCAGGCCCCGGCCCCCGCGCCGACGGAGGCGCCTGCCGCCGCGCCGCGCCCAGCCCAAGCCCCGGCCCCTGCGGCCGCCGAGGCTCCCGGGGCACCGGGCCAGACCGACCTCAAGGCCTTTGCCCCCGGCCAGACGTGGAAGTTCCTCCGGAATACCGGCGATGGCTCGTTCGACCTGGGGATGGAGGGCGACAAGCCGATCGGCATCCTGACCTATGACTTCTCCAAGTCGAAAACCAGGAGCATCCCCTACGTCCTGGCCGCCACCCACACCGACATTCCGGATACGGCCGGCGCAGTGCATCTCAGTGTCCGCTCCCCGCGGCCGCTGCGCGTGACCATCCGCCTCGTGGATGACACCAGCCAGACCCATCAGTTCAAGGCCGCGGTGAAGGGCAACGGGGCCTGGGAGACCATCCGCATTTCGCTGGCGCGAAGACTCGAACACTGGGGTGGCGCCAACGATGGCAAGATCCACTTCCCCATCAAGGAGTTCGTCCTGAGCATTCCCAAGCCCGCCGGCGATCCGCCCAGCGGCAAGGTGGAGTTCTCCGACCTGGTGACGATGGCGAAGTAACGGGACCGGGCACCAAGTCAATGAGTGGCAGGCGGGCGGCAGCGATGCCGTCCGCCTGCTGTTTATCGGACCGGTGTGGCCTGCGGGCCCGAGGCCGCCCTCCACTACCGGGCACTTCCGGGAATGCCGCCGCGCCCGCAAGCCCCTCTTAAGAGCTGTCCTGTTTGGGCCGAAGATAACGACTATAGGACCCGTAACGAAAGACGCGGGTCCCGGAGCGTCCATGGCCTTCAAGCTCAAACCCATCCAGACCGGCCCCCGTTTCAACGGGCCCACTTCCGGCCATGCTGCTCCGCGCTCAGACATCGCGCCGGACTGCCGGCACTACCGCGGCGACCGCCCCTGCCACCGCAATCAGTTGTGCCGCGACTGCCCCGATTACACCCCTTACGAAGCACGCCTGTGCATCGTCAAACTCGGGGCCCTGGGGGACGTGATCCGCACCCTGTGCATCCTGCCGGAACTGCGGCGGGCCTACGGCGATGCGCACATCACCTGGGTCACTCTGCCCAACGCCTGCCAGATGCTCCAGGGGCACCCTTTGCTCGACCGCATCCTGCCCTTTCACGCCATGACGGCCCTGGTCTTGGGCCAGGAATCCTTCGATACCGTGATCTGCCTGGACAAGGAGCCTGAGCCCTGTGCCCTGGCGATGACTCTGTTCGCCCGCAGGAAACTGGGCATCGGCCTGTCACCCCAGGGCAAGCCCGTACCACTCAACCCCGAGGCCGAAAGCTATTTCCAACTGGGTTTGTCGGACGACCTGAAATTCCACCAGAACACCAAGACCTACCCCCAGCTTGTCCACGAGGCCCTGAACCTGCCCTGGCGCGGCGAGCGCTACACGCTGCCCGTGGTGCAGAGCCTCCGCGACCGGCTGGCCCTGAGCCTGGCCGCCCGCGGCTGGCAGCCGCGGCTGGCGACCATCGGCATCAACGTCGGGGCCGGCACCGCCTTCGCCAACAAGATGTGGCCGGCCCAACGCATCGTTGAAACCATCCGCCTGCTGCGGCAGCAGCAGCCCGCGGCCCAGATCCTGCTCCTGGGCGGGCCGGCGGAGCGCGCCATCCTGGACCGGGTGCTGGACGACCTGCGCTCGGCCGGCGCCGCGGACCGCGTCTTCGATGGCGGCACCGAACACTCCGAACAGGCCTTCGTCGCCTTGCTGGACCTTGTCGATCTGCTCTTCAGCGGCGACACCATGGCCATGCACGTGGCCATTGCCCTGAACAAGGGCGTGGTGGCGGTGTTCGGCCCCACCTGCCCCCAGGAAATCGACCTGTACGACCGCGGCCGCAAGCTGGTGGCCCAGGTGCCCTGCGCCCCGTGTTACAAGCGGGTATGCGACCATCAGGATCAGTGCCTCAAGGCCATCCCGGCGCAGGATGCCGCCCGCGCCATCAGCGAAGTGCTCGAGCAGGTCCGCAAGTCGGCGGACGTTCCGCCGCAGCGCTTGGCAGGCTGAGCCGACCGTAGGCAAGGTGCACGACTATGCATCACCTGATCTTCCTGGCTGCGATGACGCTGCTTGCCTTTGGCGGCATCTTCCAGGACGCCATCTGGGCGGTGCTGCTGTACTACGCGCTTTCCACGCTCCGGCCGCAGTACATGTGGGCCTGGTCGCTGCCGGTGGATCTGCGCTGGTCCATGATCGCCGCCATCCTGGTGTGTGCGGGGCTGATGCTGCACTCCCGGCGCCTGCTGGGCACCACCCGCATCACCCTGACGCAGCCGCTGTTTCTGGCCTACGGAGTGCTGCTGACCTTGAGCTGTCTGGGGGCCTTTGATCCGCAACTGGCCTTGCACTGGGGCATCGACACCTACAAGATGCTGCTCGTGGCCCTGGCGTCCACCCTGATCATCCGCACCCTGCGGCATGTGCGTCTGCTGGCCCTGATGATCGTGGCCATGCTCGGGTACCTGGCGTGGTACTTCAACTCGCTGTATTTCTTCGACGGCCGGCTGGATTTCTTCCACTACGGCTACGGCGGCCTGGACCGCAACGGCGTGGCCCTGGTGCTGGCCATCGGCTTTCCCCTGGCCGTCGCGGCGGCCCTGTCCCTGCCCCGCTGGTGGCACAAGGCCCTGGCCGGCGCCGCGGCCCTGCTCATGGGCCACGCCATCATGCTCAGCTACTCCCGTGGCGGCATGCTGGCCGCCGCGGTGGGAGTGGCCTGGCTCCTGCTGCGCTACCGCCCACGCTACAAGGCCCTGGGCATGGCCGCCATCTGCCTGGTGCTGGGCACCATTCTGGCCGGGCCGGCCGTCCGCGCCCGCTTCCTTTCCACCGCCCATTACCAGACCGATGGCAGCGCCCAGGCCCGCTTCGAGTCCTGGACCGCCGCCTGGCACATGATCGAAGACGATCCCCTGCTGGGCAAGGGCATCCGCAACTCCAACCTCTTCAGCGAAGCCTACGGGGCCGACTCCTATGGCCGGGCCATCCACAGCGTCTACCTGCAGATCGGGGCCGACTGCGGCCTGCCGGCCATGCTGGTCTATATCGCCATCCTGCTGACGGCACTGATCAATCTGGCCCGGGTACGCAGCCAGTGCCTGCAGGAATTGGACGATCCGACCGTGTCGGGGGGAACGGCACGCATGGAAAACAGCGATGAACTGCTGCGGCAATCGGCCGACCTCGCCCTGGGCCTGGAGGCGGGCCTCGTGGCCTTCATGCTCGGGGCCTCCTTCCTTTCCGTGGAAGTCGTCGAACTGCCCTGGCTGGTGTGCATCCTGGCCTCCGCCCTGCCGGCGGCCCTGGATCGCCATCTGGACTGGCGCCAGCGCGAGGATGGGCGGCAGGCTCGTCGGGCCCGTCCGGACGTCGCCCCCGATCACGATCTACCCAACCCCATGGCCCGGCCGCTCCCCGGCCCGGCCCTGAGTCACGCCTGAAGGATCCAACGGCATGGGCAGCCTGAGCCTGCATCTGGACAGCTACTTGGCACGCACGGTGCGCTTTACCCAGCGCCTGGCCCAGGAGCATCCGCGTCCCCGGCTGCTGGCCCGGGCCTGCCGGCTGGTCGATTTTCTGGTCCGGGGCACGGTCCACGTGCTCCGCAACCGCCGCTACTACACCTTCTTGAAGCTGGCCAATATGGCCCTGGTGAATCTGCAGTTCGCCCTCAAAACTGAGCGGGTGTGGGGCCGGCCCTATCGGATGAAGATCGAATCCACCAACATCTGCAACACCCACTGCCAGCTCTGCCCCACCGGGTTGAACCTGCCCGGCCGGGCCAAAGGCAAGATGACCTTTGAGCAGTACCGCCGCCTGATCAACCGCATGCACTGGCATCTGGCGGCGCTGGATCTGTCCATGTGGGGCGACCCGCTGATCGTGCCGGATATCTACAAGATGATCCGCTACGCCCACGACAAGGGCATCTGGACCTACATCAGTTCCAACCTGCACGCCTTCAAGCCGGAAAAGGAGCAGGCCCGGGCCCTGGTCGAAAGCGGGCTGGATCTCTTGACCTGCTCGCTGCACGGAGCTTCGCAGCAGACGTTTGCCATCTACCAGCCCGGCAAATCGCTGCCCGAAACCCTGGCCAAAATCCGCCACCTCGTCGAGGTGCGCCGCCAGCTCAAGAGCGCCACGCCGGCCCTGCAACTCAACTTCGTCGTGACCCGCTACAACGAGCACGAAATCGAAACCTTCCGCCAACTGGCCGCCGAACTCGAGGCCAAACCCATCTTTTCCTGGGCCAGCCTGAACGTGCGCCTGCTGAACAACGGCTCGCCCAGCGCCGAACCCGCCGCTGATGCGCGACGCGTCGCCGAGCATCTGGACCGCTGGCTGCCGCAGGACCAAAAGTACATGCTGCGGGTCTATGACCTGATGCGGGCCGGCACGTTCCACGCCGGTGATTTCAACGGTCACAAAATGTTCAACTGCTCCTGGCCCTGGCAGGCCAGTGTGATCAACTGGGACGGGCAGGTGGTCACGTGCTGCGGATCGTGGGAGACCAGCGAGGACATGGGCAGTGTCTTCGAGCAGCCGTTTGGCCGCCTCTGGAACGGCCGCAAATACCGCCTGGCGCGGCGCAGCTTCAAGCGGGCCCTCACCCACGAGCAGGCCCGGGACAACCCCTGCGCCCAGTGCCCGGGATACATGGTGTAGGGGATCCCTACCTCACGCAGCGCTGATCCTTGATCGGGAAGACAGAGTCATGGCCCATACCGGATTGAGACTGACAGGTGCGGTCGACGCGGCGGACCAAGCCACCCTCAGGCATTCGCCGGACCCCTCCCGCCGGGTGGCAGCGCCGGTGGTCCTGCACGTGCGGGTGGTGGCCAATGCCGGTGGCGGGCCCGACAAAACCATTCTGCGCGGGCCCGGCTACGTGGACCCGATGCGCTATCACCTGGCGGCGGCTTATATCCACCCCGAGGGGCAAGACGGCATTGCCGTCCTGCGCGACCGGGCCCGTGCCTGGGGCTGCCCCTTCTACGAGATCGCCGAGCAGGGCGCCTTCGACCCGCATACCGTGCGCCACCTGCTGGCACTGTGCCGCAAGCTGCGCGTGACGATCTGGCACGGGCACGATTACAAGTCCAACGCCCTGGGGCTGCTGCTCAGGCGCTTCTGGCCCATGGTGCTGGTGACCACCGCCCACGGCTGGACGTGGGACACCTGGCGGATGCGCCTGTATCACCACGTGGATAACTTCTGCCTGGGCCGCTACGACCATGTCATCGTGGTCAGCCCCCTGATCCTGGAACACTGCCGGCACCTGGGCATCGACGAACAACGCCTGAGCCACATTCCCAATGGCATCGAGCCCGCCGACTACGTCCGCCAGCATTCCCGGCCGCAGGCCCGGAACCTCCTGGACATCGGCCAAGACCGCCTGATTCTCGGCGTGGTCGGCCGCCTGAGCCCGGAAAAAGGCGTGGACCGGGCGATCCGGGCCCTGACCCACCTGCGTAAGATCTACCCGCAGGCGGAAATGCACCTCGTGGGCGACGGCCCGGAGTCTGCCCGCCTTCAGCAACTGGCCCAGTCCCGGGGCGTGGGCGACGCCGTGCACTTCCACGGCTGGCAGAAGGACCCCCGGAATTTCTTTGAAGCCATGGATGTTCTGCTTCTGCCGAGCCTGACCGAAGGCCTGCCCAATGTGGTACTCGAGGCCATGGCCCTGGGCGTGCCCGTGGCCGCCACGGATGTGGGCGGTGTGCCGGAACTGCTGGATGGCGGCCGGTGCGGCACCATCCTGGATCAGGACTACCACTCCTGGACGGCCCACCTCTCGCCGCTGCTGGTGAGCCCGGAGCGGCGCGAGGAACTGGCCCGCCGGGCCCAGCTCCGGGTGCACGAGCGCTACAGCTTCGCCCAGCGCATGGAACGCGAAGTGGCCGTGTACGACCGTCTGCTGCGCGTGGAGGCCGCACCGCGGCCCCTGCGCCGGGCGGCCTAAAGGCGGCACCATCGTTGGGTTGCCGATCCAGAGGCGCACGGAGGGGTTCCTGTGTGGCAACGGCACTTCCGCTAAGCTGAGCAGGTGGTGACCCTCCTGCCCATCCTCACCCGTGCGATCCTTCACCATCTGCCCGCCGCAGCGGTCCTGGCGGTGTTTGTGGCCACCATCGCCTACGTGCGCAGCCCCCGGCTCAAGGCCTTCATCTACACGCTGCCGGTGCCCTTTACCTGCGCCTATCTGGCCACCGGCCGGGCGGTGGATGCCACCAACCTGACCGGCCTGGCGACAGTGGTGGGCTACAACTGGAGCGTGTACCTCTTGCGCCAGCGGCGGGGCTGGCCCCTGGGCGCCGCCATCGGCCTCAGTGCCCTGGGCTATGTGGCGGTATGCGCGCTGCTGGCCCCGGCGGCCGGCACGCTCAACGCCTGTCCCGCTCTCATCCTCGCTCTGGCGGCCGGGGCGTGGGTCATTGGTGTGTGGGCCTATCATCCCGTCCCGGAGCCCGGACACCGCAGCCGGATGCCCTGGTGGGTGAAGGTGCCGCTGGTGTTCGTGTTGGCCCTGGGGCTGTACGGCGCCGCGCCGCTCTTGGCCGGAGGCGTTACGACTTTCCCCTATGCCGGCGTCTTCACCAGCTATGAAGGCCGTTTCAGCCTGCGCACCCTGGCCGGGCAGTTCACCATCAACGCCCTGGGCATCGCGCTGCTGGTGGTGCTCATGTGGCTGCTGCAAGGGAGGATCGGCGGACCGGCGAGTCTGAGCCTGGGGTGGGGGTCGGTGCTGCTCTGGGCGCTTTGGGTGCGGGTCACGGGCTGGGGCCGGCCAACGGGGTAT
>JAJXSS010000131.1 GCA_021784455.1 Planctomycetota bacterium | reverse complement strand
GGCCGGAATAACAAGGAAACGGGGATCCTGGAGGAAATTCAGCTCGAAAACTGCTATCGCAATCCCAGCCAGGTCTACAGCCTCTGGGATGGGGTGCTGTACGGCAAGGCCGCGTTTGCTCCGGGCCTGACCCTGATGCTCAATACGACCTGTTGCGGGGGGCGGCGGCAGGGGAGCCGACTGGCCAGCATCCGGGCGTGGCAGATGACGACGCAGACGTGGCATGAGATCGAGGCGGGCCTGTTCATCGACTGCTCGGGAGACAGCGTGCTGGCCCCCATCAGCGGGGCCCGGACGCGGCAGGGACGCGAGGCCCGACAGGAGTTCGATGAGGACATCGAGCCGGCCCGGGCGGATGCCAGGACGATGGGCAACTCGATCCTGCTGCAACTGCGCGAGACAGATGAGCCGCAGCCTTTTGTGTGTCCAGCCTGGGCGTATCGCTTTGAAACGCCGGCCGACCTGCCTAACCGGGGGCATGGGATGCGGGGGGACAATTTCTGGTGGCTGGAACTGGGGGGGCTGCAGGATACGATCGGCGATGCCGAGGCGATCCGCCAGGAACTGCTGCGGGTGGCGTATGGGGTGTGGGATTACCTCAAGCACCGCTCCCCGCACGCCGAGGAACTCCGGTCGTGGGCAATCGAGTGGATGGGGGCCCTGCCGGGCAAGCGCGAGAACCGGCGCTACCTTGGGGCCCACATACTGACCCAGAACGAGGTGCGGGAAGGGGGGCGGTTTGCGGACATCGTGGCCTACGGTGGCTGGTCGATGGACGACCATCACCCGGCCGGGCTGCTGTACGGGGGCAAGCCGACGATTTTCCACCCCGCGCCGTCACCGTATGGCATTCCCTATCGCAGCCTGTATTCGGCGGATGTGCCCAACCTGCTTTGTGCGGGCAGGAACATCTCGGTGACGCACGCGGCCCTGTCGAGCACGCGGGTGATGGCCACGTGCAGCCTGCTGGGGCAGGCCGCGGGCACGGCGGCGGCGCTGTGCGTGCGGCACGGGTGTACGCCCGCGGAACTGCACGAGGGGCACCTGGGGGAGTTGCAGGCAGCCTTGATGGAGGACGATGTATGGCTGCCGGGGCGACAGCGGCCCCGGAATGGTCTGACCCTGGGGGCACAGGTGGAGGCCGGGGGGGCGGGAGCGGCAAAGGTGGTGGACGGCCACGACCGGCCGGTGGGGGAGGAGTCCCACGCGTGGAGCGGACCGGTGGGGGCGGCCATCACCTTTACCTGGCCCCAGGCGGTGGAGGTGCAAGGGCTGCGGCTGGTGCTGGACAGCAACCTGAACCATCAGAAGCGGATGCCATCTACGTATCCGCGTCAAGGCAATCATTGCGGGGTGCCCGCCACGCTGCTGCGCTGCTGGCGGGTGGAAGCGCGGCGGGCGGAGGGGGGCTGGGACACTCTGGCCCGGGTCGAGGGCAATTACCAGCGGCTGGTGCGGCTGGCGGTGGCGGCGCACACGGATGGGCTGCGGGTGGTCCCGGAGGAGACGTGGGGCAGCCCCGAGGCGCACGTCTTCAGCATCGATGTGCTGGAGCATACCCCGGCCAGTCATGGGCAGGCCCCCGCAGAACCCCTGGGGCCGCGCTGGCAGGAGGTGGTGGCGCGGGTGCCGGCGGAGGACCTGGCAGCGCCGCAGTCGGGGCTGGAGGCTACCGGAGGTCGGCGGGTGGGGGCGTAGACGCGGGGGCCGGGCCCGTGCCGGAGGCGGGCTGGTGAGGCAGGGCGACCGGCACGGCAGCCGGGTTATGGGGCGGGGGCGGAGTGTTCGTAGGCCTCGGCCTCGGCCATTTCGAGAACGGTCAAGGGAGGGCCAATCCGGTGGGGCTGGGGCAGCGGCTGGATGTGGGCGCGGAACTCGGCCAGGCGGTCTTTCACGAGACCCTGGGCGATCAGCTCACGTTCGGGTTGCAGGTGCAGATCGCCCAGCGCGGCCAGGTGTTCATCCAGCGCGGCACGCAGCCGCTGCAGGTCGCCGGTGAAGGCGGGCTCACCGGCCAGGTTGTGGATCATGTGCGGATCGTGGCGCCAGTCATACAGTTCTTCGGGGGGTTTGCTGTCGGCCATCCACAGGGCGGCGGGGCCGTGCAGGGTGCCCTGGGCGTGCATTTGGCGCAGGTCCTGGGTGGCGGGCATGTGTTCCATATAGGTGTTGCGCTGGGCGTAGGGCAGGCGGGGATAGCGGTTGCGGATGTAGTGGAAGCGGCTGTCACGGGCGACGCGCACCGAGTCATAGGTTTCATCCATGCGGTCGCGGGCGGCAAAGGCGAACTGCCGAGGGGGGCTTAGCTTCTCGCCCAGGAAGGCCCGGCCCTGAAACCAGGAAGCGATCAATGCATCATCGGCCCCGGCGACCTTGAGCAGCGTGGGGGCGATGTCCACCCAACTGACAATCTCGTCGCTGACGGTGCCGGGCTCCAGGTGTCCGGGCCAGCGGATGATCAGGGGCTGGTGAATGCCGGCGTTATAGCACCAGCGCTTTTCCCGCGGCAGCCCCCGGCCGTGGTCGCTCAGGTAGATCACCAGGGTGTTTTCGGCCTGGCCCGAGCGTTCCAGGGCATCCAGGACCTGGCCGATCTGGGCGTCCTGGATGGACAGGGCATCGTAGTAGCGGGCGAGGCACTGGCGCACGGCGGGGGTGTCGGGCAGGTAGGGTGGCACCTGGACCGTTTCCGGGCGGTGGTGCTGGTGGGGTACCAGCAGGTGGTCGTGGGCGATCCGCTCGGCTCGGGCCCCGGCTTGCTGGCCCAGAGGGCCGTCCCACATCGTGCTTTCATGGGTCACGAAGAAATTCTGGTACAGCAGCCAGGGCCGGCCGGCGAGGCGGCCCTGGGCCAGGTCTTCGAGCCAGGGCCGGGCCTCGTCGCAGAAGGGGTCGGGTGCGGGGGGATTCGGGGGATCGAAGTTAAAATCGGTCTTGGTGAACCAGTTGACGTAGTAGCCGCGGTCGCGCAGGCGGTGGGTCAGCAAGCGCGGCGGGTGCAGCAGGGTGGAGCGCATGGCCAGCGTGCCCAGCGACCAGGGATACCGGCCGGTGACCACGCTGGACCGGGCCGGGGCACACACCGGGGCGGTGCTGAGGGCGTTGGCAAAACGCACGCCCTCGGTGGCCAGGCGGTCCAGATGAGGGGTGGAGCCATCGCGGTCGCCATAGCAGCCTTGGTGGCGACCGGTGTCTTCGGCCATGAGGATCAGGATGTTGGGGGCGTTCGGGGGTGCCATAGCGGGAATGAGTCTATATCTGGAAGAACTTTTGCTCAAAATCCAGTTTTGGTGCCCCAAGAGGGTCTTCAAACTGAGGTAGGCATGCGCGGGACTCCTTTTAGGGCATGCGGTGAATCAGAAAAATGCCCAAATAACCCTGCGGCGCGGTCGCCCCGGAGTTCTCCAGCGGGCGCTTGATCTTGGACGGAGCCAGGGGGTTGTGATATATATGGGTTATAACGATTATGCCGGGCGTGGCGCGGTTCGCGCTCAGAGCGTACATCGTGTATGTGTCATGGGTATTGTCAGCCGGTACTCCCACTTGGTGCGGGATACGGCCGACGAATCGGGTGTCGGGGTCATGAACACAGGGGCAAGAGATAACGGCGGGGAGGACAAGTCTTGGAGTGGCCGAGACTTGGAGGGTTTGACGCCTATCTATTTCTGGGATCCGTTGGCGATGAGCGATCTGTCTAAGCCCATGGCCGCGAACCGTCGGTCTGTGGGGAGTGCTGGAACAGAGCGGCGTTTCGTGGGCGCACAGGAAACCGCATTGCCGGTGGGGCGCTGGAACGTATCCGGGGGTCATGATGAGTGAGGGCGTGGCAGGCCGGGAACCGGGCCTGCCATCGATGAGCCAAATGTGGTCGCACGTTTTGGGTGCAAGCGAGCGACAGCAGGGCCGGGAGCCGGGCACCTCGCGTGTGAGTTTGGAATTTATGCAACCTGGGTCGGCAAGCAGGGGACCGGATGCGGTCCCCGGGAGCAAGTGGCCATGTCGGAATTGCGCGATAACGTCGCTACGCGCCAAGCGGTGGACTCATGGGAGCAGGTTCATCGTCTGGAGAACCTGGAAGAGCGCAAGATGCTGACCACGCTGGTGGGCGGCGACACCTTCGAGTACATCGATGCCAACGGGCAGCACGTGCGCATCATGGTCACCGGCAATACGATCGTCGAAGCGATCGGCGCCCAGGACAACAACGGCACCGTTCTGCTGGGGGACCTGCCCGGCACCTGGGTGACCAGCGGCATCAGTGGCAAGACAGGGTACCAGTACCTGGTGGACGGCGTGAGCCTGGGGACTGGTGGCCCCAATCCCCTGGGCACGACGCCCATCACCGACCCGATTACCAGCGCCGGTACGTTTACCAACGTGCCGGGGCCGGCTACGGCCACCCCGCCGTATTCCGACCAGGTCAACATCCAGGCCCTGGCGACCGACCCGGTGGACAACACGATGTACGGGTTCAACGTGGCCAGCGTGACGGTGGGGAACTCGACCACGCACCTTTTGCAGTTGATCCAGTTCGACACCAGCACCACGCCCACGGCCGGGACGGTCGTGGCGGAACTGCAACTGGCCCAGGACCCGGTGACGAACGACCTGGTGTTTCCCTTCACGCCGACCAGTCCGCTGAATAACACGGCGGATCCCCTGAATGCGGCCAATTACTCGGACACGCTGGTCAGCCGGATTTCGGCGGCGGCGTTCGATCCCAACAGCGGACTCTTGTACTTCGTGGCCGCCGGCGGGGCCCAGGGCAAACCGGTGATCGACCAGCTTTACACGGTCGATGTACACGCGGGCACGGCCACCGACATCCAGAACAGCGTCCAGAAGGTGGTCGGAGCGACTTTCGGAGACAACGCCACCACGGACGCGGCCACGGTCACGGCCCTGGCGTTCAACCCGGCGGGCACACTGTATGCCTACTACCTGACGCTGGACAACACCGGGGCGGTCAACGGGGCCAACATCGCGACGGTGAACACCACCACCGGGGCCCTGGGCAATGTCGCGAAGGTGGGATTGACCAGCATCACGGGCATCGCCTTCCCCGCCGGCGCACCGGGGGGGAGCGTCTTCGCCATCGAGTCAGCCGGGGCCAACAGCCATCTCTACAGCATCGATCTGACCACGGGCCGGGCCACCAATTACGGCCTGCTGCATGACAGCACGGATACCCAGGCCCCCTTCCGCGGCTACGACCTGCAGGACCTGACCTGGAATCCCAACCTGATCGACCCGTTCACCGGCGCCACGGGCGCCCTGGTGGCATCCGACCAGACCAGCGATGAACTGGTGTTCGTGGACTGGCGGAACCGCGGTTTCGACGAATTGTTCAGCCTGTACGTATCGCAGGCGGATGCCAACTCGCAAATCCTGGTGTCGGTGGTGGACAGCACCAACACCGACCCAAGCAAGTGGGTGCTCTTGCCCTACGCGGGGATCAAGTACGACTCTTCAGGCAAGGCCTCGGTGGTCGGAACTTCCGACAGCCAGTTCAACCTGCAGGTGGTCAACTACCAGGACCCGGGGCAAAAGACGACGACGGTGGCGTTCCCGGACGGGATCGGTGGGGTGTATATCGGCGCCCGGCTGATGGCCTATAACAACAATTCCCCGATTGGCCGGATTATGCCCGAAATCCAGGCGGCCCTGGATACGCAACTGGGCACCCGGGCGGTGGGCGTGAATGAGACGGGAAACGCCGCCACACCAGTATCGGCCGGGATTGATGTGACGCCGGGTCTACTGACGACGCTGACCAGCGGCGAGGACCTGCTGAGTTCCATGATCGGCCAGAATCTGGATCAGGTGGCCGGGGTGGCGGTGCGCTCCGACCTGACCACGCCTGCGAACCTGGACACGGGCATTGCGGTCATCGACACAGACCGGGTCGATGAAAACGGGGTGGCCGTGGGCGGCGACCAACTGGCGTTCATCAATCCCAGTACCGGCGTGACCAGCACACCCGTGGACGTCACGACGGCCGCTCTGGGCACCAGCTTGCATAATGTGATGGGCCTGGCTTGGGGCGATCTGAGCGGGGGCGGCAACCAGCAGCTCTATGCCATCTACGCCAATCCGGACGATGGCAACGTGGATCTGGGCACCATCGATACGACCACCGGGGCCTTCACGGTGGTGGCTTCGCTGGATGCCGCCATCGGCAACGTTCAGGCGATGGCCATTGCGCCCTTTGCCGCCGGGGATACCCCGCCCCTCTCCCAGCAGTTGGCCATGTACGTGGTGGGCACCAACGGTAATCTGTACGAGGTGGATGGCACCAACGGGGCGATCATCGGCGCGGGCAAGGCGCTGGTGGATGAAAACGGCGACCCGGCCAACATTACCTCCCTGACCTTCAATACCAACAGCGCCACGGTCCAGCTTCTGGGGCAGGACAAGAACCGGGCCCGGCTGGTGGATGTGAATTACGCGGATCTGAACAACGCCGGGCAGGCGAACGTGCGCGTGGGCCAGAACGTGGCCACGCAGGACGGCTCGCTGCGGCCGACCGTGGGCGGCATCGCGTTTGACTTCACCAACAACCGCTTCCTGGCGGTGGATAACGCCGTGTCGGGCACGTACCTGGGGGCGGCCGAGGCGACCAGCAGCGAATCGGCGATGCTGCTGGAACTCAAGGGCATCAGCAGCACGACGGACCAGCACCAGGATTTCAATAAGATTCTAGTGGGAGGGCGGGTGACGGGGCGGGTGAGTCTGTCGGGCTCGATCAACGAGTTCTACGCCGGGTCGCTGCTGACGGGCAACACGGGCGGGGAGGTTATGGGCTCGGCGCCCACGGTTCCGGGCAACTTCCAGGTGGGCGGCGACCTGCGTGAGTTGATCACCTCGGGTTCGATCGGCACCAACAGCGACAGCGCCTTGGACCTGCTGCCGTACACGACGGGCTTTAGTCTGCATGTGGGCGGGCGGGTGGGTGAAGTGCATACGTACGACTCGTTTGTGGGGCAGTTTAATGTGGCCGATAGCGCCACGGCACCCCACTACACCGCCGTGGATGGGGCCACTGCCGAGGTGGAGCAGCGGCCGGTTACCCAGGGCACCCAGAACGACTATTTCGGCCAGGGACTGCTGCTCAACGACACGCAGTTCTACAACGACACCTTCCAGACGGCCCAGCGGCTGGGGTCGCTGTACAGCGGAGTCGTGGGGGGAGCCGATGTCACCGACGTTTCGGGTGTGATGGACGCTACCAAGGCGGGCCAGGACCACGTGGATTATTATTCGCTGGCGCTGCTGGCCGGCCAGACCTTCACCGCTACTTTGACGTCCTCCTTTGGGACGGTCGATCTGGGTATCTTTGATCCTTCCGGAAGGTTAGTGGCCTCGAACATCAATGCTTTGACGGGCGACACGATCGGCTATACCGCGACGGAGCCGGGGGAATATCGGTTTGCGGTGGGGCTCAAGGGCAATAACCAGTTCACCGCCACGGGCGGCACCTTGAGCGGTTTCAGCGATGCCTACGACCTGAAGGTTAAGGGCGTGGGGTCCTTGGCCCTGGGGGCCCTGGCGGCAGGCAACAACGTTTACGGGATGGGCGGTCTGGCGTTCACGGTCGAGAATCATGACCTGGGCAGCGTGGTAGCGGGGGCCACGGTGGACACGACCGCAGCGATGCGGGCGCTGTTTTTCGACACGCTGCTTTACCCGAACATCGTGGTGTCCAACGGCAGCCTGCGCACGCTGTCCTCCGAGTTGATAGCCCTCCAGAGTGCCACCGGGCAGTACTATGATTCGCCCCTGCTGAGCGTGACGGGGGATGTGGGCCTGCTCCAGACCAGCCGGCCGGACAAGCCGGGCGCGACCTGGATGTACGTGCTGACCAACGGGGCGGTGGGTGGCAATTTCCAGGTGATCGATGCCCAGGATGTGCTGGCGGGGAGTTTCAGCACCAACGAAGGCTATGGGGTTATTCGCGCCGGGAGCATGCCCTATGGCGGAGCCAGCCTGCTCAACCCCACCAGCATCCTGGCCAACGCGGACAACCAGGGCAATGATGGCATCATCGATCTGATCGATGTGCAGGGCGACCTGGGATCGGTGCAGGTGCTGGTCGGGGGGCAGATGACGGGTGGCGGGCCTCTGATCGAAACGGGCCCCGGCGGGGACGTGCGCTATATGCACGTGGGGGGCACGATCTATCAGTACGTGGGATTCCAGCCCGGGCAGTACGCCCCGCTCACGTTGGCGGCCGGGCAGTCCTATGTCTTCCACGATGATGGTGGGGGACAGTTGACCCTGAGCCCCAACACGATCCCCAATCCGGCCTACGACTCCACCAAACCGGAGGATCCGGTCACCAACCCCAAGACCCTCAGCGGGGCCCTGACGCTCACCCAGTACGGCATCTGGAACTCGGGCGGCAGCGTGCTGATCAACGTGGAATCGAGCAATCTGGGCCTCAATATCGTCAGCGATGGATCCGGGGCGAGCGGGCGGGTGGAGATCAGCCAGATCACCATCGACGGCACCGGCCGACCGGTGGAAGCGATCATCCCGACGGATGCGCAGGGCAACCCCACGGGTACGGCGACGGGGCTGCAACTGACCCCGAACGCCGCGACCACGGGTGGATCGGGCGGCACGGGGACGGTGTATAACGACCTGAATGTGAATCTGACGGGTAACCTGCCCATCGACGTGTTCAACATCGTGGGCGGCGAACTGAGCAATATCACCAACTCCACGACGGGCGAGATCGTCAACGCCACGCTGGCCAGCGTGGGTCTGATGCAGGCCGAAACCATCGGTCTGGCCATGAACCACACGGGGGCGGCGGTCAATCCGCGCCTGCTTTTGGACGGCAAGGCGGCCACCGATGCCACCTCGCTGGGCAACACCTTCCCGTTCGCCCAGCAGCACATCGGGGTGGTGGTGGGGGATGCGGTGTCGATCCAGGCCCGGCGCGGGCTGGGCAACATTGCGGCCACGGGCGCCATCGGGACGCTGACGGCGAATCTGAACAACGTGGATGTAAAGGGTGTGTTCGAGGGCATCAACGCTCCCGTCTATGCCGTGGGGGACATCTATAACGTCAACATCGGCGACGGGGTCGCCCCCTCGGGCACGGGCGACCTGGCCCAGGCGGGACTCTACTCCTTGGGTCAGATCGTCACGATCACCGGCGGGGCCAACGCGGACATTTACGGCAACGTGGTCGGGGCCGGGGGCGTGGGGAACATCACGCTCAACGGCGGTTCCCTCATCGGCGCCTTGATCGGCGGCATCGCCAACCTGGAATCCACGGCCGACCCGACTTTGACGGCCCAGATGCTTTCGGGCGCGGTGGGGAACATCACCACCAACGGTACGGGCGGCATCATTGGTGCGACGATTACGGGCACGAGTGTGGGCAACGTCACCGTCCATGGTGGCTACGGGATCATCAACAGCAGCGTGGCCACGACCGGCCTGGGCAGTAGCGCCCTGACGGGCGCCATCGGGAATGTGGTGGCGGACGGTTTTGGACTGATCAACGTCACGATTTCCTCGGCCTCCAACGTGGGCAACATCCAGGCCACGGGTAAGCGC